>JAZFSJ010000236.1:0-7479 GCA_036446115.1 Thermodesulfobacteriota bacterium
CAATCGACATATCCTATGTGGGGTAATGTAGGATTTTAACATTTTTACATGCACAATGAGCTTTAAGTTTTAAATAAGAATTTAAAATACCTAACAACAGCATCAACCGGACGCTAATCGCGCCAGTTATGCTGGGCGTTTAAAAAGAAAGAAAAAGAAAGGGGTCAGCCCTCGAAAATAGAAAATAGCCATTTACATTACTGCTAAAAAAGTCAGGTCTATGTTAGACTCTTGCTTGTGACAAAGGATTAATCATAAAATTCATCTATAAAAAAATCTAACCACTCAATCCACCTGACCGTGGGGAACTCTAGACACTTCGTGTAAATTAACAATTATCAATTAATAGTTATCAGTTTAATTTAACCAGCAGGCGATTGACATAGTTCATCATATGTGATACACTTGCTTTGGAGGTGGAAATATGCCGACTAAAAATCCGCGTATAAATGTAGTGCTTGAATCAAGTTTGTATAATACGCTTTGTAGATTAGCTCATAATGAGGGTGTTTCATTATCACTCTTTTCTCGAGATTTGATAAAAGAAGCACTGGAAATCCGTGAAGATATTCACTGGCAAAAAGAAGCACAAAAAAGAGATAAGACCTTTTCTCGAAGAAAATCCCTGTCCCATAAAGATGTTTGGAGATAATGGATTACAACCTTCTTTATCATCCAGAAATTCCAGAAGACATTTCTGGCCTGCCTAAAAATATAAGATCAAGAATTTCCAAGGCTATAGAGCAAAGATTATTAAAAGATCCCCTTAAGTACGGTGAACCTCTACGCCGCAGTTTAAAGGGATATCGAAAATTGCGTGTTGGCGACTACCGCGTCATTTATCGAATACAGAATAAAGACATCATTGTTCTTAAAATTGGCCATAGAAAAGAGGTATATGATAAGGAGCGTAAATAAAAATAATTCATGCGTAACACCTAACCTTCCAATCCACCTGCTCCTTCGTCTGGCTCAGGGCAGGTGATTTTAACGTAACGATAATAGTCCTGCATTTGAAAAACAAATGAAATATCATTGCCATATAACTATTCTTGCATTAGTTCCCCTCGCAATAACATGCAAATTACTTTATGCCTCGTGCTTTGCACTGGGATGCAAAAGGAAAACAGTAAAACTAAAACTGAATCGCAAGAGGTTACCATGATAGAATTTATCTGCAATTGTTTGGTTACCCAGGGTGTGAATCCTGTGGCCGCGGGTTCTCTGGCAAGAGGTATCTTAACCGTCCTGGCAATTGTTTTAAGTATTATTGCCAATTTTGTTGCCAAGCGGCTTATTTTAAAAGGATTGGCCTACATCATTGTTCGTACTGAAACCAAGTGGGATGACATTTTCCTTGAAAGAAAAGTATTTGATAAGCTTTCTCATCTTGCTCCTGCTGTGGTGTTATATATCATGGCACCTCTTGCACTGGAGGGGTATGACCGGTTGATAGTCTTTACCACAAGTGTTGTATTTGTCTATATGATCGTTATTGGCATCCTGGTCATCGACTCCTTTCTCAATGCTGTCCATGATATCTATCTAACTTTGGATGTTTCAAAAGAAATTCCAATCAAAAGTTTTATCCAGATTTTAAAAGTAGTGATCTATTTTATTGCTATTATTTTTATAATCTCCGTCATCCTTGATAAAACGCCCCTTTACTTTTTTAGCGGCCTTGGTGCTTTAACGGCCGTTCTCTTACTGATTTTCAAAGATGCTATTCTGGGATTTGTGGCTGGGATACAGCTGGCAGCCAATAAGATGGTGTCGCACGGTGACTGGATTGAAATGCCCAAATACGGTGCGGACGGTGATGTGCTGGAGGTTGCATTAACAACAGTAAAAGTACAGAACTGGGACAAGACGGTAACAACCATCCCTACCTATGCTTTAATCAGCGAATCATTCAAAAACTGGCGTGGCATGCAGTTATCGGGAGGGCGCCGCATAAAAAGGGCGTTTTACATAGATATGAATACCATCAAATTCTGCACAGAGGAAATGATAGAACGATTTTCCAAAATTCGATATATCGCGGAATACATGGAGAAGAAAAAGAAGGAATTAGCTGAGTACAACGCGGCACATCAGCTGGATGATTCACTCTCCACTAACAAGAGGCAACTCACCAATGTTGGTACCTTTCGTGCTTATGTGATTTCCTATTTAAAAAACCATCCGATGATCAACCAGGAAATGACTTTTCTTGTCCGCCAGTTGGCATCTGCAGAACATGGGTTGCCTATCGAAATATATGTGTTCTGCAAAGACAAGGTCTGGGCAAATTACGAAGCAATTCAGTCTGATATTTTTGACCACATATTGGCCATCGTTCCTGAGTTTGATCTGAAAGTATTTCAAAGTCCGGCGGGGAGTGACTTCAAAGAATTTGCCCATAAAAGAAATTAGAAAGAGAAACATGTAAGTCGATGGCAACAATCAAATCTTATTGTATACCCTTCATCTCACTATGTTCGCTAAGGGCAGGGGATCTTTATCTTATCTCCAATAAAAGGTTCCTAAGACACTTGACAAATATGCATAATGTAATGCATATTGCGAGAGGGTAGAACATGAGAACAACATCGAACATCGACATGTAATTGAAAGGAATAAAAGACATTGCTGCGCAAATTTTTCAAGAAAGTCCGGAAGAAGTTATTCAACAGCGGGGATGGGCAGGATTCAACACCCCCTCCAAGACAGCCTGACAACAAGGCGGACCTGAAAAAGTCAGGAGGACCCAAAACACAAGCCAGACACCGATCCTCCAAATCCAGGGATTCCCAACGGCATCACAGCCCAAGACGGCCAGTTTCCGTAAACAGGCCTCCTTCGTCATCCCCCAAAAAGAGGGCGAAGACCACATGGAATCCATCGGAGTTTCAGGTAGCATCAACAAAAGGGAAGACACGCTTTCATGACCTGAAACTGCCGATCGAGATCATGCATGGGATCTATGATCTCGGGTTTGAATACTGTACCCCTGTCCAGGCCATGACACTGCCAAAGGCCCTCGCAGACGTGGATGTCACAGGCAAGGCACAGACGGGTACCGGTAAGACCGCCGCCTTCTTGATCACTATCCTCACACATTTGAAACGCAATCCGCCCAGCAAAAAACTCCGTCCCGGTACGCCCCGCGCTCTGATCATGGTTCCCACACGCGAACTGGCGCTGCAGGTCAAGAAGGATGCGAGTCAACTGGGAAAACACTGTCAATGCAAGGTTGTTACCGTGTTCGGCGGGATGGACTACCAGAAGCAAAAGCAGATACTGGAAGAGAAGGTAGTCGATATTGTTGTGGCCACTCCCGGACGACTGCTGGATTACAAGCGACAGGGTGTCATACACCTGGGCAAAGTCGAGATACTGGTTATTGACGAAGCTGACGAGATGCTTAATATGGGATTCATACCCGACATGCGGCAGATTGTACATAGTATCCCGCCCAGGGCGAAGCGGCAGACCATGCTTTTCGGTGCCACGCTCACACCACAAGTAACCCGGCTTGCCTCGCAGTGGACGCGCAATCCCGTTACAGTTGAGATCGACCCTGAGCAAGTGGCCATCGATACCGTCAACCAGGTGTTGTACCTTATCCGCACCAGGGAAAGGTTTCCCCTCCTGTACAACTTGATCACCCAGCAGAACCTCAAGCGAGTCATCGTTTTCTGCAACCGCCGGGATCAGACTCGCAGACTGGCAAATCGGCTCATGGATCATGGCATCAGTTGCGCAGTATTCTCCGGTGAAGTCGCTCAAAAAAAGCGAATAAGGACGATTGAGAACTTCCGCTCGGGCAACATCAGGGTAATGGTATCCACAGATGTGGCCGGGCGCGGTATTCACATTGAGGGCATTAGCCACGTGGTCAATTACAACTTGCCGCTGGATCCAGAGGACTACGTCCATCGCATCGGACGCACCGGCCGGGCCGGTGCCACCGGAACATCAGTCAGCTTTGCCACCGAGGATGAGTCTTTCCAGATCCCAGCTATTGAGAAATACCTGTCAGAGGCACTGCGCTGTGTGCATCCGGACGATACATTGCTCACTCCAGTACCACCTCCCGTGGCAGGTAAATCATCGCAGCCACGTCCGCGTACCTCACGGCCAAGGCGCAGTCGGAGCAACAGAAAAAGCGGAGCGCATGGTGGGGTGAAGTAAACTACCACCCGTGAAACGGGTGGCTTTGTTTTTGCGGCCAAAGGCCGTTAAACAAAGGAAGCACGAAAGTGCTAATGTTTCCTTTTGCGACCCCGTGCAAAGCACAGGATTTCCAAAGCAAACAATGAAATGCAACCAATTCCCGTGTGCTAAAAGGGAAAGGGAATTAGATCTACGTTTGGCTCATTTAATTTAACTAATTTACCTCAGCTATGAAATCAATTTTTAAAACCTAACAACCCAATCCACTTGCCCCCTCAACCCACTATGTCCGTTCAGGGCAGAACTGGGGTCAGGCATTGTTAATTCACAAACGTAGACCTTTCCCCTTTCAACTACTATTTTGAGAGGAGTGCCTGATGGAAGATAGACAGAAGACAAAAGAACAGCTTATAACTGAATTATCAGAAATGCGCCGACGGGTCGATGAACTGGAAACCTTGGCGATAAAAAACACCCATTCGGAAAAAGCACTGCACAGATGTGAAAAACGTTTAAAAGAAGTCCAGGAACTGACAAAAACCGCACAGTGGGAAGTTAATCTTCAGACTGGCAAAGTCTCCTGGTCTGATGAAGATTACCGTATTCTTGGTTACCAACCAGGAGAAGTTGAGCCTTCATGGGATTTTTTCCTGGAACATGTCCACCCTGAGGATATGCCCATCATGGAAGCTAGTCGGGAAAAATTTCTTTCTCAAGGGTTTGTCGAAGTTGAGTATCGTATAATTCAAAAAAACGGCAATGTGTGTTTCGTTTTCTCAAAGAACGAAATCGAATGTGACAGTTCAGGTAATGCTCTAATAATACGGGGAATATTTCAGGACATAACCGAACGGAAACTGGCAGAGGCAGAGAAAGAGAAACTTTTAACAGAGTTAGAAAAAGGAGGGAACATAGGATAAGGGTCTAGTCTTTCCTTGACTCATTTGATAAAATACTTAACTTTTCAATCCCCTTTTCCCTTTGGCTTTGCCCAGGGCTTGTTCAGGGCAGGTGATCATAGCGCTAGATGGAGGATACTATTTATGCTTAACTCAAAGTTTGCGAAACTATTTGCAATGATACTCCTTGTCTTCGCAACCACTGGAGCGTATGCCATAGAAAAAGATGAACTATTTCTTAATACCCTCGTATTTGATTGTAAAGTCGAGACTGTTCATGGACACTTCACGCACTACAAACCGCCAGAAAAATCTGACACAACTACATTTAAGTTTTCAGATCTTCTGATAATGAAAGATAAGTTTATATTTACTCGCGGGCTAAATACAGGACCCCTTATTCCTTTGGATGGACCATTCAAGATTAAACGGATCCACCACCTTTCCGATAAAAACGAGATATCTTGTGTCCGCTTAGTGTCAGACCATAGAGACAAGATTATAATGGATATAGAACTCTTCCACCAAAAAGGGGAATGTAAAATATGGATTGTTTATGAGATAACCGAAGGTTTGATACAAGGGGTTGCGGTATTAAAGGGTAAATTCAAGAGTGAGAAGTAGGAAAATCATCTCTTTTAACCTCTCAGTCCACCTGATCTCTCGACTCACTACGTTCGCTCAGGGCAGGTGATTTCATCGTTAGAAAGGAAAAATATGTTTGTGAAAACAGGGACACTACCCATTAAAGAGGAACCTAAAACAGGTGATGTCTTTATTAAATGACAAAATATTTCATATATGACCCAGGAGACTGCCATGCACGATCCAAATAAATCAGATCTCGAGAACGTTTGCAGAGAATTTTTTAGCGCTTTTCAGGAAGTTTTGTCGTGGAAGTGGGAAAGCCGCTTTGAAACTGCTCTGGCCGAGTTTTCTGTAGATAATAAAGACAAAGTCCGCGCGATTTTGGAGCGCTATCTCAACATTGCTTGGGACAGCTCAAGCATCGGCAATGCACCTGATAACGTGCAGAAGATCGCCAGTCAGCTTGGTGGGCTCAGGTCAGCACAGCTGCTTTTTACCTCAGATCCCAACCAGGATGCTTTTATTTTCGGTGCCTGGTGGCCATGGGGTGGCGGGCAGACCATCTCTATTCGCGTCGCGCCATCCGACAAGAGATTATCCGATTCAGAGATGGCCGAACTTATCAAACTGTTCAAAGGCTGGTTCGAACTTTAAAACGCTTTTATAGTTAAATCTGCCGGCATGCCAAGCCCTCGGCCGGCAGGTAATCTTGGCGTTAGCTTTCTGGATTCTCTATGATGCATGTAAACCATCGCTACATCCTAGAACTATGTCGGTCCCTTATCACGATATCGTCTGGAAAGATTTTGGATTATGGATGTGGGGCAGGTGATATCGTTGAGGCAGGTAGAAAACACGGCCTCGACATTTACGGAGTAGAAGCTTTTTACGAGGGAGGTAATACACGTGAAGCGGTAAGAGAAAAAGGGCTACTCGGACACGCTATTAAAGAACTTGATAATGACCACATTCCTTTTCCTGACAACAATTTTGATCTAGTGGTATCGAATCAAGTTTTCGAGCATATTTCAATTATGCATACTGTTCTGAAAGAGATTGAACGGGTACTTAAACCTGGTGGTAAATTATTCTGTTTATTTCCCTCAAAAGATGTACTACGAGAGGGCCATTGTGGAATTCCAATGGTGCACTGGTTTTCTAAAGGCTCACGCTACCGGTATTACTGGATACTTTTATTTCGCAAACTTGGCCTGGGACGCCACAAATATAACATGTCCCCCGAACAATGGTCGACTGATTTTCTCGAGTGGCTAGACAGATTTACCTTCTATCGCAGCTACAGAGAAATTAATAACGCTTTCCTGAAACATTTTTCATCACTACGCCACATTGAGGAAGATTATATTGCCTATAGATTAAGTGACCACAATCTAAGATTATTTTCAAAATTCGCTCGCCTGACTCCGTGTAAGTACTTGTCAAGATGGGTTTATAGGAAATTTGGAGGAATGGTCATTGTGGCAATTAAAACTAACAATGCGCTCAATTCAGACGCATGACAGATCGCGCGCTGTTTAGCTCGAAACGTAGGTGTTGATTTAATAGTAGGTGGTGTGGTCTCGGATAAAGTAGAAAACTGGAATGGATGGAAAGTCTATATCGTGGAGGCCAGTGTTTTCAGAGGGGCTGTCTCGCAAACTTGGTATTATGAGGTAGAAACAGGATTTCTTGTCGGAAGTAATGCTAAAACTGTGATCTCTGAGATACTCTCCACTAACGAATCACCCACAATGATACTTGCAGACTCAAATATAGATGTTCTTTAGAAAAAGGGGGAACATAGGTGAATAGGCACACAACTAATTTGTCATGA
>JAZFSJ010000237.1:0-19041 GCA_036446115.1 Thermodesulfobacteriota bacterium
ATCTCTTTTTTATCGATGAGGTAAGGTTCTTCAATAGTTTTTTCCCCTATAGGTTCCCAAATAATTTTATATAAAGAGATACCGTTTTTTAAGTGTATGGGAAGGGGTAGAAATTTCAAGAAAGGATGGCTCTTTATGGATTTATAGACAGGGTGGGTAATACATATTTCATTAATACCAGCTTTTTCTCTTGCTTCATTTGCTTCTTCTCCCCTATGAATCTCAACCTCTTCTATTAAGACAGGCCCTGTATGAATTCCGACATGAAACTCTTGATCAGATTTTTGAAGAATTTTAAAGATTTCTAGTGCAGTTTCCACAGCTATTTCTGTGCTCTCAAAGATGGCTTGTAATCTCCACCCATGATCAACAGTGATCCTAAAAGCCTTTTCCCTAATTACGTCTTCAATGGGTGAAAAATAGTTTGGAGATTGACCTTCTTGCTCATTGATAAATGATGTGTGACTAATGATAGCAAGAGACATGATGGTCAGTTCTTTATCTCTTATTTGATTTGCTTCTTGCCATCTAACTATATAGATCTTAAATTTAAAGTTACCATCTGAAGTCCGGTCGTTTTTGAGAGGAGAGAACGTAATATCATTCGTGGGTTGAAGTTTTTCATGAATGGATTCTGATACCAAGATTTGCTCAGGTTGTCCAATAGAAACTAACTTGGATGCTTCGTTTACCACATTACCATAGACGTCATTGTCCTCTATAATTCCCTTGCCGGAATTGATTCCGATTCGAATCCTTATGAGTTCTTTCCAAGGTAAGTTAACATTATATTCAGAGAGCCTTCTCTGCATCTCTATAGCAGCTTGAACGGCTTTATGCGGATCTTCAAATAAAACCATTATTGAATCCCCCACCATTTTTACAATAGTTCCCTCATAATATTTTATAATAGGGGAAAGCATATCATAGTGACGTTGTAACATGAGTCTGCCGGAAATGTCACCATGGATTTGAAAGAAGGTAGTAGACCCTGTGATATCGGTGAAAAGGATATTGATTTCTTTGGTGAGTCCTTTTTGTAACCCCACATGGAGGTCTTCTGCTTGTTTGATAAACTCATTTGCATTAGAATTGGGTTTTTCTTGTTTTTCTAATGCCTTGGAATTTATGTTTTTTTGATGCGTAGAGGTATCCATATAAACGATTTAAAGCAATTAATTTGAAGAGCTTTGCCTATAAAATGATTGTATTTAAACGGGTGTGCGTTAATAGCTACATAATCTTCCTTGATAAAATAATTTAGAATGCCTGCAGTGGCAAGACCTAAATAAAAAACCTGTCTACAAACGTAAGGACAGGCCTATTTTAAAGCATCTTCTTCTCTGGCAGTTCCGCTATCCTTACGATTTGTAAAGGACCGGTAACTTTGCGTCCTACCCTTACGGAGTAGTTTGCTCTTTTCAGAGGTTATCCCTTGTCATTTAGAATGGATAATCCCTCATTTTACTAATTGACTTAGACAGCTTTAAAATGGGGGGGTAGAGTGCTATTTCTTTGTTAACTTTTCTACTATGTGATTAGCTGTCCTCTGGTAAATCTGCGGCCTCTTTCCCTCCAATGATAGTGTAAACTCATCCTTCTTGGATTGAGGAGGAGTGTTTTTCTTGATCCTGTTAAATCCAGCCAGTTTCAGCTGTTTATTCAACGTCCTTAAAACAGTATTTATCTGTTGGGTTGCAATGGTCATTTTTGTACACCTTCCTTGGTGTAAGGAATTAAGATTCCTCGAAATCCTTCCTATAATATAATGTTATCGGAATAACACAGTAAAACTTTAGCGTTTTTTATGCATTTAGATAACAATGATTGCCAGTTAAACTATTTAATGCTGCATATAATTAAAAATAAAATGAATATTATATGTAGTACACCTCTGAAAATCGCAAAGGAACATTAAAGCCATCCACTACCCACTGCCCATATTCCCATGCATGGGGCCCAATGAGAGTATTGAGTATAATCAAATCAGTTATAGCAAGAAAGATATTTGAAGCATTTCCCAAACTCAAAAAAGAGGAGTTATGGGGAGCTTCATGATTGGAATTCTATTTTCCTAAAGATCATTAGGCGTTCGTTATCCAGTTGCTCCGCTAGATACTTCTTACGTTATTCGGTTACGTTGTTACTTGTTTTAAATTCATTGAGATTATATGGAGATGGTAAAATGATGGCTGTGAGAGATCAACATTTCTAACAGGGTGAGCTGCTCAACCGCAACCGTTTAACCTGACTTAAACCCTGAAATTTTATATATGTACCAATAATCGTGGTAAGGATCAATCTTCAATTTTGACTTTCAAAAAAGTCAATTTTGTATTATGATCGGTAATGTGGAATCTATCCCCAGAGAGAGCGGGATGTTCCGTCTTATTGTTTGCTTTCAGGATGTATGATCCAAGATTCGTGATACACGATGGATCCTCTGTATGCAGTGTCTTTTGCTTAAATAAAACGATTCTAGATGCTCATTACTTGATGCTGGATAGAATATAAATTGGATGTATACATCCAGTATCTAGAATCAAGTATCCATCATCTTTTATGCCTGAAGGGAGCTGAATTCAATTCTATAAGGAGGTTTTGTGGAGGAGTTGATTACGCTGGTGCGCCACCCCAGTCGCTATTTGGGGGGTGAGGTCAATTCAATCAAGAAGGACCTCTCAAAGGTTAATCTCAAGCTTTGTCTTGCATTCCCTGATGTGTATGAGGTGGGTATGTCCCATCTGGGTTTACAAATACTCTACCACATTCTTAATGCAAGACCAGATATTGCAGCGGAGAGAGTTTACGCTCCCGGGTTGGATATGGAAAGGGTGATGAGGGAGAGGGATGCCTCTTTAACCTCTATAGAATCATCGCTTCCCGTAAAAGATTTTGATGTGGTAGGATTTTCCCTCCAATATGAGCTGAGTTATACCAATGTCTTAAATATGCTTGATTTATCCGGGATTCCCCTATATGCCACACAGAGGAGAGAGGGGCATCCTTTAGTCATTGCCGGGGGACCCTGTACCTATAATCCAGAACCGGTTGCCGACTTCTTTGATGCATTCGTGATTGGGGAGGGAGAGGAGGGTATCTTAGAGATCTGCGAGTCGTTGATCAGAGCAAAGAAGGAGAAGACGAGCAAGAATGAGATACTTCAAATGCTATCCCAGATTGAGGGAGTCTATGTCCCTTCTTTTTTTCAGTTTGATTATTACCACGACGGAAGGGTAAAAGAGATAATTCCCTTAAGACCAGGTTATAAAAAAGTAAAAAAAAGATGGGTCAAGTGTTTGGATGAAACCCCTTCTATTTGTACTCCAATTGTTCCCTATAAGAAGATTATACATGACCGCGTCAATCTGGAGATTGCAAGAGGTTGTACAAGGGGGTGCCGTTTTTGTCAGGCAGGCATTATCTACCGTCCTGTAAGAGAAAGGGGCATAGAAAAGCTAGAGAAACTGGCCGAGGATTCTCTTAGGAGTTCGGGTTATGAAGAGATTTCTCTTAGTTCTTTGAGTACAGGAGACTATAGTCGGATTAATGAATTAATGAGCAGATTGATGGGAAGGTATGCAGCCGCGAAGGTAGCTGTATCATTCCCCTCTTTACGTTCAGAGACATTGACTCCCGGACTTATGAAAGAGATTAAAAAGGTGAGAAAAACGGGTTTTACCATTGCTCCGGAAGCGGGGACCGCGCGGTTGAGAGCAATTATCAATAAGGGAATTGAGGAAAAGGAGATACTGGAGACAATAGGAAATGTATTTGATGCTGGGTGGAAGGCGATCAAACTCTATTTTATGATAGGGCTTCCTTGTGAGGAAGGTGAGGATTTAAAGGGGATTATTGATCTTTCGAAAAAGGTTCTTTCTTTAACGAGGAGGGGAGGGGGAAGAAGAAAGGTTAATGTAAGTGTTTCTACTTTTGTTCCCAAATCGCATACCCCTTTCCAGTGGGAGCCTCAGATAGGGCTTGAAGAGATGAAGCATAAGCAGGATTTTTTAAAGGGAGAGATTCGCAGACTTCGTCTCAATTTCAAATGGCAGGATAGTTACATGAGTCATCTAGAGGGTATCTTTGCCCGTGGAGACAGGAAACTGAGTAGTGTGCTGGTAAAGGCTTGTCAGATGGGATGCCGGTTTGATGGATGGAGTGAACACTTGAACTATAATTGCTGGGATGAAGTTTTAGAGGGCGTGGATAGAGATTTCTATAATACTAGGAAGCGATCTAAAGACGAGGTTTTTCCCTGGGATCATATCGACTGCGGGGTAGAAAGGGATTTTCTGTGGAGTGAATATCAAAGGGGGCTTAGTGCTCAATTTACCCCGGATTGCCGGATGGAGGGATGTCAGAAGTGTGGTGTGTGCAATAAGGAGAAGCAAAGTATTAGTAGTCTGAGAACTGATGAGGTGATAAGTGATCATATGGGAGAGAAGAAAGAGGTTGCGACAGATAAAGGCAGGTATGTTCAGTTACCTAAGAAGGGGAATAGTGTGCACCGGGTAAGGTTGCAGTTTGCTAAATTAGGAAGAGCACGATTCTTAAGCCATTTGGAATTGGTCACCCTTTTTTCGAGGGCTATAAGACGGGCAGAAATTCCTATACGTTTTTCAGAAGGATTCCACCCTCTGCCCAAAGTTGTTTTTAGTCCTGCGCTACCTGTAGGAATTGAGAGTATCGCAGAGTATGTGGATTTAGATATTGATGGAAACACAGATATTTTAGAGCTTACAAGGAAGATGAGTCACCAGTTACCAAATTGGTTTAAAGTGCTCGAATTAAGGGAAATTCCTTTGAAATTTCCTTCAATTTCTGATAGTATAAATAAAATTGAATATTCCCTATCTTTAGAGGATTTGGGTGAAATATTTTTAAGCAACTCTAAGGAGTTACACGACAGGATTCACGCCTTTCTTGAAATGGAAGAAAAATATATGGAAGTTAAGCGGAAATCCGGGGTTGTAAAGATTGATCTTAAATCCTGGGTTGAGAAGCTTAAGTTTACAAGTGATATCTCTTTAGAAATGGCGCTAAGGATGAGGGGAGGAAAAACTGTCAGACCTCATGATGTTTTGAAGGCTGTTCTGGGACTTAAAGAGGATGAGGAAAGAAAGGTTTCTGTGCTAAAAACCAGGGTGCATTTTAAAACTGGATAAAATTTTTGGACGCAGATTATCAAGATTTTAGTGTGTAGATATTAATTACTCTTCTGTGAGTATTCTTAAGAAAATCGGTGTCCTATTTGTAGAGAGGTTCATATGGCATCTGAATTAGTCATCAGTGTTACTTCACAAGAGACAAGGATTGCTTTGGTAGAAAATGGCATTTTAGCCGAGCTTTTCATTGAAAGGCAATCAGAAAAGGGGATTGGGGGCAATATCTATAAGGGTAAAGTGGTGAGGGTGCTTCCAGGCATGCAGGCTGCTTTTGTGGACATCGGTTTGTCTCGCTCTGCTTTCCTCTATGTAGCTGACGTTTATGAGGATCTTGATGACCTGGCAGTAATGATGGGTGTTTCCAAGGAGAACGGGGACTTTGCTGTAGAAAGAGATTCACTCGCTGCCCCTAGATATTATTCTCAAATTGAGGATATGTTGCATGAGGGGCAGGAGGTATTGGTTCAGGTATCTAAGGAACCGATTGGATCTAAGGGGGCGAGAGTAACTGCCCATATTTCTTTGCCCGGTCACCATTTAGTATTTATGCCCACAGTGGATCATGTGGGTGTCTCTCGTCGCATAGAAAATGAAAGTGAGAGAAAAAGGCTGAGAGAGATTGTTTCTCAAATAAAGCCTCCTGGTGGGGGATTTATAGTACGCACGGCCAGTGAGGGTAGAGCTGAAGAAGAGTTATTAGTGGATATGAATTTCTTGCTGAAGCTGTGGGAGAAGATTCAGCATAGGAGAGTGAGTGCACCTGTCAGCAGTACTATCCACTCTGATTTAGATATTTGTCTTAGGGCTATCCGGGATTTGTATACTAAAGATGTGGAAAAAGTGGTTGTGGATTCTGAGAAGGAATATAATGAAATTGTTGATTTTATTGAAACTTTTATGCCTCAATTGAAACATTCTATAGAATTTTACCGGGCGGATGAACCTATCTTTGATGCCTATGGAATTGAGGTTGAAATCAGCAGGGCTTTGGGAAGAAGGGTCTGGCTGAAATCGGGTGGTTATATTGTAATCGAAGAGACAGAGGCCTTAACAGCAGTTGATGTTAATACAGGCAAGTATGTTGGAAAAGGAAATCCGGAAGATACCATTTTAAAGACCAACTTAGAGGCGGTTAAGGAAATTGCGTACCAGCTCAGATTACGTAATATTGGTGGAATCATTATTATTGATTTTATCGATATGGAAAAAGAGGGGGGCAGGGAGAGGGTATTTCAGACCCTTAAGGAGGCTCTTCAAAAAGACCGGGCAAAAACCAATATCCTTAGGATATCGGAGCTGGGTTTGGTTGAAATGACCAGAAAGAGAACCCGGGAAAATCTAAGTAGGATGCTTTGCGAAACCTGTCCATATTGTGAGGGTCGGGGCATTATTAAATCGAAAATGACCCTTTGTTTCGAGATCTTCAGAGAAGTAAGACGAGAGGCGATGAATGTGCCTTCAAATGTGATTGAAGTTTCTCTCCATCCTGAAGTAGCAGACTTCTTGTATGATGAAGAGAGATATGCGATAGAGGAACTGGAAAATGTATTGAAGAAGAAGATCGCAATCAAGGTGAGAAGTGACTTTCATCAAGAGGAATATGAGATTACAAGCAAATAGCATAGGACACGAGAACCTTAAAATATTGCTTGACAGGAGCAAAAAAAATCATTAAGGTACAGGGTTCCTGAAGAATTGAAATAGAATCATTTGGGGCAAAGCTTTAATTTATCATGATTATATGATGTAGTAACAGGGATGATTTATGGATTTTGCCAGAGGGTATAAAAGATGTATGCGTTAATCAAAACTGGGGGGAAGCAGTACCGAGTTGCCGAGGGTGATCTTTTACGGGTAGAGAAAATTGCAGGTAAGGTTGGAGAGGCTGTGGAGTTTGATGAAGTCTTAATGATTGTCAATGGTGAACAGGTGGAGATTGGCAGACCTACTCTGGAAAATTCTAAGGTAGTAGGAGAGATTATAGAGCAGGGAAAAGGTGAAAAGGTCATTGTGTTTAAATCAAAGCGTCGGAAAGGATATAGAAAGAAACAGGGACATCGCCAACAGTATACTGCCTTGAGGATAAAAGAGATAAAGAATTAATGAAACATGAGCACTTTCGTGCTTCCTTTGTTTCACGGCCTTTGGCCGTGAAAACAAAGCCACCCGTTTCACGGGTGGTAGTTTACTTGCTTGAAAAAATATTAGTGAGGAGGAATTTACTTGTTGAAAAACTATGAAATGATTTTTATCGTCCACCCCAATGTTCCAGAGGAAGAAACACCTGCAGTTACTGATAAGGTGACTTCTATTATTAATCAGCATAAAGGAGAAGTGATATCCCTCAAGAAATGGGGAAAGAAAAAATTAGCTCATAAGATCAAAAAATGTACAAGGGGATACTTTTTTCTTCTACATTTTTTGGCTACCCCTGCCGTATTGGCTGAGTTGGAGAGAACACTGCGTTACAATGAAAATATCTTGAGGTATCAGACGGTACGAGCGAAAAAAGAAGAAATCGAAGCCTTACGCAAGGAGATGGAGGATCAAAGACAAAAGGAGGAAGGGGGTTCACCTCCTCCCTTAGAAGAAACTCCTGCTGAAAAGCAAGAAGGAGGATAGGAGCCATTAGATGTGGAGGATATCAACAGAGTTGTTATAGCGGGTGAATTAGTTGGGGACTCTACATTTAGTTGTGCAGCGGGAGGGGCTGAAGTTACTACCTTTACTCTTGCCTTTTCTTCTGACACCGGTAAACAGAGAAATGTAAAAAGGAAAAAGGGATTTATTGGAATACTTTTCCTTGGAACTGAAGCCCGTAGGTGGGCGGTATTATTGAAGAAGGACACCCAGGTAGTAGTAGAAGGCAGATTGCAGCAGCGCAGTTGGATAACACTTGAGGGCATAAAAAAGAGTAAAACTGAAATTATAGCCCAAAAGATTAAATGTTGTAACTCATCCGGGGAAAAGAGAGAAGTACTTGCTATTAAGTAATTGTTTAAGGGAGGTACCTTTTTGAAAAAGCGGCAGAATAGAAACAGGAGAAAAAAGACATTTCAAAGACAAAAGATATGCCGGTTTTGTGCTGATGGCAGTCTTACCATAAATTATAAAGACTATGCCACGCTTCGACATTTTGTAACGGAAAGGGGTAAGATTATCCCTCGTAGGATTTCTGGAAATTGTGCTAGACACCAGAGAAAAATCACCGCAGCTGTCAAAAGAGCTCGCAATATTGCCTTGCTTCCCTTTACGGCTACCAGTTAGAATATATTTCCTTAAGTGAGGTTGGATAAGGCAGGAAGAGAAAGACGGTTCAGGTATTCTTCAGTTGATGAGAGGTGTTTCATGAAAGTTATTCTGATGGAAGATGTGCCTTCATTGGGAAAAATGGGAGATTTGGTAAAGGTGTCTAATGGGTATGGGAGGAACTTTCTTGTTCCTAATGGTAAGGCAATGAATGCAACCACCCATAATATCAATATCTTAGAACACCAGACCAAGCAGCTCAAAAATAAGGTTGATAAGATTAAGAGGGAAGCTGAAAAGTTAGCCAAGAGAATTGAAGCAATTTCGTGTACTGTGGCAAAACCGGCTGGTGAAGAAGAGAAAATTTTCGGATCGGTAACCTCAATGGATATTGAGGAGAGTTTAAAGGTTGAGGGGATTGAAGTTGACCGAAAGAAGATCATTCTTGATGAACCTATAAAGTCCCTTGGAATTTATACTGTCCCCATAAAACTTCACCCTGAGGTTACCGCGCAATTAAAGGTTTGGGTCGTTAAGACTTAACCCGCTTTTCCCCTACTCCTCCACTTCTATGCACAGTATAGATACCCGGGACCGTTGTTTTAAAAGATCTCACAAAAGTTAATGTGAAGGAAGCGTGCCATCCCTTTCATAGGATATGTTACCTGTGGATATCTCCAATCATAAAGTTCCCCCACAAAATATTGAAGCTGAACAGTGTGTGTTAGGAGGGGTTTTACTGGAAAATGAGGCTATCAGTAAGGTTTTGGAGACCTTAGTGCCTGATGACTTTTACCGGGAACCCCACCGTAAAATATGCCATTCCATGATTGATCTTTTCGAAAAAAATGAGCCTATAGACCTTATTACTCTCACTAATGCGTTAAAGGGTAAAAACCTGCTGGATGAGGTGGGGGGAGGCGTTTATCTGTCATCCCTGGTCGATAGTATCACCACGGCCGCTAACATCGAGTATTATGCTAAGATTATAAAAGAAAAAGCTATCTTAAGGGGATTAATCAATACGGCAACTGAGATTGTTACTCGGGGGTATGAAGATGGTGGGGATGTAGAGGATTTACTGGATCAGGCTGAGAAGAACATCTTCCAGATAAGTGAGAGTAAGATTAAACCTTCCTTCTATGAGATAAAGAATCTTTTAAAAGAGAGTTTTAAAACCATTGAGAAACTTTATGAGAGCAAAGAAATAGTAACCGGTGTTCCCTCCGGCTTTGAGGAGCTTGATAAACTTACCTCAGGGTTTCAACCCTCCGACCTGGTTGTTATAGCAGGACGGCCCAGTATGGGTAAAACCGCCTTCTCGCTCAACATTGCCCAGTACGCTGCGATTGAAAAAAAAATCCCTTCTGCGCTTTTTTCCCTGGAGATGTCCAAGGAACAATTGGTTTTAAGGATGCTCTGTTCTGAGGCCAAGGTTGACGCTCACAAGCTAAGAGGGGGGTTTTTAGGGGAGACAGACTGGCCAAAGCTGACCAGGGCTGCAGGCATTCTCTCGGAAGCCCCTATTTTTATTGATGACACTCCCGCCCTCTCTGTGTTAGAAATGAGGGCTAAGGCAAGACGGCTGATGGCGGAACATGAGTTAGGTCTGGTGATTGTTGATTATTTACAACTCATGCGGGGAAGGGGATTATCCGGTCGGGGAAGGCCTTCATCAGAGACGAGGGAACAGGAGATTTCTGAAATTACCAGATCTCTTAAGGCCCTGGCTAAGGAGTTGAATATACCTGTAATAGCCTTGTCTCAGTTGAATCGGAAGGTGGAGGAGCGAACAGATAAAAGACCGCATCTGGCGGACTTAAGGGAATCAGGAGCCATTGAGCAGGATGCAGATCTGATTACTTTTATCTACCGGGATGAGATTTATAATAGGGCGGATGATAATCCCAATAAGGGAATTGCGGAAGTCATCATCGGCAAGCAGAGAAATGGCCCCGTAGGTGAAATTAAGCTGGCATTTTTGGATAAGTATACTACTTTTGAAAACCTCGCGTGGGTTCAAGAGTAAGATTTTGTTGGTTTTATGGCGGTGTTTCCTTTGAATTTCCATACCCTTTTTTCATTCCTTTAAGCTTTCTAATTCTTCTTCACTTTTTCCATGAAGTATGCTTTCTTAAGGTAACGTCCTTAGATTTTTTATGCGTGGGAGACGCGAATGACAAATAAGTGTTACGCAGTCATAATGGCAGGTGGCAGGGGGGAGAGGTTCTGGCCTTTAAGTAAAAAGACATTGCCAAAGCCTTTTATCCCCCTCCTTAAGAAAGAGACCATGATTCAGGAAACGGTGGAGAGGATTAAGCCCTTAATCCCTGAAGAGAGAATTATAATTGTACTTTCTCAAGATCATTTCCCCGTAGCGCAACAGCAATTGCCGGAGATACCAGTTGAAAACTTTGTAATAGAACCTTTCGGTAGAGATACTGCTGCCTGTATTGGACTTGCTTCACTGTATATAGGAAGAAAAGATAAAGATGCTTCTATGATTGTGCTTGCTGCCGATCATCTGATTGATGATAGAGAGGCCTTTTTCAGAACTGTTACCAGTTCACTGAAATTCCTCGCATCCAATGATTATATTGTTACCGTTGGTATAAAACCAACCCGTCCTGAAACAGGTTATGGTTATATTGAACTGGGTGAAAAATTAGGGTCTATTGATAATGAGTCATTTTTTAGCGTTAAAAAGTTTGTGGAAAAACCGAACTTGTCTACAGCTTCCGATTATCTGAAGACAGATCGGTATTGCTGGAATAGTGGGATGTTTATATGGAGAAACTCAACTATTCAGAAGTCATTATCGGTATATATGCCGGAACTATGGGACGGCTTGATGCGTATTAACGAGTGTTTGGGAAGTGAAAAAGAGGAAGAGGTGATTAAAAAGGAGTTTTCTCAGTTTGCGAGAGTATCTGTTGACTATGGGGTGCTGGAAAAGTCTTCCCAGGTGGTAGTAATACCGGCCAGCTTTAACTGGGATGATGTGGGTACCTGGACTGCCCTGGAAAGGGTTTATAGCCTGGATGAATCTGACAATGTGGTGGTGGGAAAACATGTGGGCAGGGATACCCATGGTTGTATTGTTTTCAGTCGGGATCAGTTGGTTGCCACTTTGGGGGTCAAAGATTTGGTAATTGTTCATGCAAAGGGTAAAATCTTAGTCTGCCACAAGGAAAAAGCTCCATATTTAAAAGAGATAGTGCGTTTGATTGAGGGAGAATAGCATAAAAATATGGGATTATTTTTAAAATTATTGATAACTTATATTGACATATCGTAGACTAGTGATTATATTTACATTCAATGTGAGATACGGGATAAGATAGTGTAATTGCTAAATCTTGTCTTATTTCTTTTTGATAAGAAAGCGTAAATTGATAAAAAATAATAGGGAGGTAATAGTACCATGGGCAAAGCAATCGGCATAGATTTAGGCACTACCAACTCTGTGGTTGCAGTAATGGAGGGGGGAGAACCAAAGGTGATGATAAATGAAGAGGGCAGTCGATTAACCCCTTCTGTAGTCGCTTTTACCAAAGAGGGAGAAATATTAGTAGGTCAGGTAGCTAAAAGGCAGGCGGTGACCAACCCTGAAAATACGGTATTTTCTATAAAGCGATTTATGGGCAGAAAATACTCTGAGATTTCCGAAGAGATGAAGATGGTACCTTATAAAGTGATGCAGGCACCTAATGGGGATGTGCGGGTTGAGATTAGGGGCAAGCAGTATTCTCCGCCAGAGATCTCTGCCAAAATACTGCAAAAGTTGAGAAAATCCGCAGAGGCTTATTTAGGTACTGAGGTGACAGATGCGGTAATTACCGTACCGGCATATTTTAATGATAGTCAGCGACAAGCAACTAAAGATGCGGGAAAGGTTGCAGGTTTGAATGTTTTAAGAATTATCAATGAGCCTACTGCCTCTGCCCTGGCATACGGGCTGGATAAGAAGAAAGATGAACGGATTGCTGTTTATGACTTTGGAGGAGGAACCTTTGATATCTCCATATTAGAGGTGGGTGATAATGTAGTGGAGGTAAAAGCAACCCACGGTGATACCCATTTGGGCGGCGATAATATGGACCAGAGGATAATTGACTGGCTGGTTGCTGAATTCAAAAAGGATCAGGGCATTGATCTGAGTCAAGATAGGATGGCTTTGCAGAGGTTAAAAGAGGCCGCTGAGAAAGCTAAAATTGAATTATCCAGCACCATGGAAACAGAGATCAACCTCCCTTTTGTTACGGCGGATGCAGCTGGTCCCAAACATCTTAATGTTAAACTTACCAGGGCTAAGTTCGAACAAATGGTGGAGGATATTATAGAAAAATCTCATAAACCCTGCGATATAGCTTTGAATGATTCTAAACTGCAGAAGTCTGATATCAACGAGGCAGTGCTGGTAGGGGGATCGACCAGAGTTCCTAAAGTGCAGGAGTTGCTGAAGGAGTTGTTTGGTAAAGAACCTCATAAAGGAGTTAATCCTGACGAGGTAGTGGCATTGGGAGCAGCAGTTCAGGCGGGAGTCTTGGCAGGTGAGGTAAAAGATGTACTGCTTTTGGATGTCACTCCTCTTACTTTGGGTATCGAAACTTTAGGAGGAGTTCGCACCAAACTGATTGAGAAGAACACCACCATCCCTACAAAGAAGAGTGAGATCTTTACTACCGCCGCAGATGGGCAAACCAGCGTGGAGATTCATGTGCTGCAGGGTGAACGGGAGATGGCTCAGTACAATAGGACGTTAGGCAGGTTTAATTTAGTTGGTATTCCCTCGGCTCCCCGAGGGGTGCCCCAGGTTGAAGTAGCCTTTGATATTGATGCCAATGGGATTGTTAACGTATCTGCAAAGGATTTAGGCACAGGTAAGGAGCAGAAGATCACTATTACTGCTTCAAGTGGGCTTGGTGAAGAGGAAATTGAAAAGATGGTAAAAGACGCGGAGCTTCACGCGGAAGAAGATAAAAAGAAGAAAGAAGAGGTGGGAGTAAAAAATCAGGCAGATACCCTGGTTTATAATACAGAGAAGCTTTTGAAGGAAAACCGTGAGAAGTTACAAGAATCCGATATTAAAGCGGCGGAGGATGCCATTAAGGATACCAAGGCTGCCATGGAGAGCGGTGATGTTAATCAGATAAAGGAAAAGATGGAAGTGCTTACCAAGGCATCTCACCAGCTCGCCGAAGTTATGTATAAACAAACGCAGTCTCAGCAACAACAAACTCAACCTCCTCCCGGTGATGGTGGTGGTGCTCAAGCTGAGAAAGATGAGGATGTGGTAGATGCTGAATTTGAAGATGCTGAGAAGAAGTAAGATATTTTACCATTACTGGAGAAACGGATAAAAAAATAGATTTTATTTAAACAAGTATAGTGTTAATATAATCACACCCTTGCTAGATCCCTTAAAAGAGGTTGGGTGGAAGAGGTGTTTTTATTGTTTGCTTTGAAAACCCCGTGCTTTGCACGGGTCGCAGAAGGAAACATTAGCACTTTAGTGCTTCCTTTGTTTAACGGCCTTTGGCCGTATAACAAAACCACCCGTTTCACTGGTGGTAGTTTACTAGTACAGTGAGGAGAGTTTGAAAACTAGTGAGAACGAGGAGTGTGATGATAAGTTCTAAAATTGGACATCGCTTAGATTCTCTCCTCTCCAAAATAATCAAGTTCTTCTTTAAAACTAAAAATCTCAATCCCACCTATTTTACCCTACTAGGTTTACTGGTTAATATCCTGGCTGCCATTGCCTTTGTTGACGGAAAATGGTTATGGGCAGGGATCTTAATCCTGACTGCGGGTCTCTTTGATATGTTAGATGGTGCGGTTGCCCGCACCTTTGGTAAAGTGAGCAACTTTGGAGGGTTTCTCGATTCAGTCATTGATCGCTATTCAGATTTGGTACTTTTAATCGGATTGATTATATATTATGCGCAGCACAACAATATGCACCTTCTCGTACTGACTGCCGTTGTCTCAATTGGTACTATTCTGATACCTTACACCAGGGCACGGGCAGAAGTTTTTATCCCCCACTGTGATGTGGGGATTATGGAAAGGGCGGAACGCATCATTTTACTGGCATTAGGAGGTCTCCTCCAGAATGGTTTCCATGCAATGCCTATAGTACTATGGATTTTAGCCGTATCTACTCACCTTACTGTTTTTCACCGTATCTATTATACCTGGAAGGAATCGAAAAATATGTAAGTTTATCAATAGGATGTCTTGCCGCCAAGAGAACCTACCACTTTTCTAATCTTTTTATTCAACTGATAGTACAAAGAATTAGAATGAAAGGGGCTCTAAAGTTATTGAAAATTGATAAGTGATTTGGTATCATCTTTAAACATTTTTCCTTTAGACCTTGATAGAATTGCATGAAAAAGTGTTGCTGCTTTTTTAGTTAAAAAACGGTTATAGGGGGGTGGATTCGGAGGAAGTAGAAGGTATACAAGATATGTGTTAAAGCTTTTTTCATCTTTTGTCGAAAGAGAGTTTTTAGACAAACAATAATCTTATCACTTCTGTGGTGTTTACGGGGCTCAAACATTGAAATGGTGAAGTGCTAAAATTAGAAAGGATGTTTTTTAGATGATTGATTTGGGCAATTATAAAGATTATTTTTCAGAGAAGGTGGGAGAGATACTGAACCAAGCCGTTGAAGAGTCAAAAAAGAGGCAGCATGGTAATTTGGGCGTGGAACATCTTTTTATTGCCTTTTCTCGGGTAGAGGACACCTTCTTTAAAGAGGTGATGTCTGAGTTGGGTCTGGATCCTCAAGTGGTCTTGGAGCATGTTGAGCGTTCCCTTGCTTCTTCAGTGGAATACCTTGGAGTAGGGATGCGAGTTACTTCTGATACTAAGAATATTTTGCGACTGGCATGGAAGGAAGCTCAACATTTTGGGAGAAAGTTGATAGAATCCAGTGACCTCTTTATTGCCTTTTTTCAGATAGAGGGAGGCACTACCGCGAAGGCATTCAGTAGCCTGGGGGTAGAGAGCGATAGAGTAGTGCAAGTAATCAGCCAAAGAGTGAGAATCCTAGAGAAGGAGAGGGAGAAATATGAAAAGAAGTTTGAGCTACCAGCTCACCTGAAATATTTTGGGGTCAATTTGAACAAGCTGGCTCGTTTGGGAAAACTACCACCTATCATTGGACGGTGTGAAGAAATTACCCAGATGATTGAGATTCTTTGTCATCGCCAGACTTCTAATTCGGTAATGATTATTGGTGAGCCAGGGGTGGGCAAGACTGCTTTGGTAGAGGGGTTAGCGAGAAAGCTTGAGTTGGAACCTGAGAGCGTCCCTGTACGGTTAAGGGATCGTCAAATTGTAAATCTTCAGATGAATACTATTGTGGCTGGTACCATGTTCAGGGGAATGTTTGAGGATCGTATTGAGAAGATTATCAATGAGCTTAAGGAGGCTAAGAATCTCATTCTGTTTATAGATGAAGCACACACCATTATCGGAGCAGGTACAGCTTTAGGGGTGAATGCTGATGCTGCTAATATCTTCAAATCTTCCTTAGCGAGAGGAGAGGTTCAGATTATCGGTGCGACCACTGCTGCGGAACACAAGATGTATGTTCAAGAAGATGAAGCGTTAGCCCGCCGATTCAGGGTAATTGATCTTAAAGAGTCGTCGATGGAAGATACCCGGGAAATTCTTCTGGGGGTTCGACCCCGTTTGGAAAAAAATTACAATGTGAAAATATCAGACGAGGCCTTAGAGACAGCCCTGGAGTTATCACCCCGCTACATGCATTCCTTAAGATTACCGGATAAACCCATTACCTGGTTGGATACGGCTTGTGTGAAGGTAGAGATCAATCGTCCGGATGACTGTGCTCGTTCGAAAGATGTTATTGAGGTAATTTCTCAGGAAGCAAGGGTGCCTTTGGACATGGTATACCGGGATACTACAGATAGGTTCAGCAGCACTGAGGAAACCCTGGCAGAAAGAGTGGTGGGACAGAAAGAGGCTATTAACGCACTGACAAAACATCTCAGATTAAATAAGGGACCCTTGAAGGAAAAACCAGAAAGGCCTGATGGTGTACTGCTCTTTTTGGGCCCCACCGGGGTTGGCAAAACTGAGCTGGCGAAGGCATTAGCTGATTTTCTGTTTGGAGATGAGCAGAAGATGATTCGACTGGATATGTCAGAATATAAGGATTCTACAGTTGCGGTGGATAAGCTGATTGGTATGCCCCGGGGGATCGTGGGCTCGGAAAGAGGAGGAGTATTAACTAACCAGATCAGAGATAATCCCTATACCGTAGTTCTGCTGGATGAGGTGGAAAAGGCAAACGCCTATGTCTTAAACCTGTTTCTCCAGGTTTTTGATGAGGGGTGGCTCACAGATGGCAGGGGTAAGAGGGTTTATTTTAGTGATGCGGTGATTATTATGACCTCCAATTTGGGTTCAGATGAGTTTAAGCATTTAACTAAGCCCATGGGTTTTCTCGCGGATTCTCAGGCACTCGTCTCAGTAAAGAGGGCGGTGATGAAACAGGTGGAAAACACCTTTTCACCGGAGTTCTTGAATCGCATTGATGACATCATTGTGTTCTCACCCTTGACCAGGGAGGAGGTAAAGGAAATCGCAAAGATGTACTTGGATAAGATTAATCAACAGATGGAATCCAAGGGGAAATCCATAAGTGTTACTGAGGAGGCTGTTGATTATTTAGTTGAGGTTGGGTTTAGTTCCAAGTATGGAGCACGGTTCCTTAAGAGAACGATAGATGAAAGAGTGAAAATTCCCCTTACCCTTAAGTGGAAAGAAGGCAGTGAGTTTTTAATTGATGTTAAAAATGGCGAGTTGTGGGTTGAAAGCAGTGAGGGATTGGCATTGGTATGATGGTATTCTTGTGTTGGTGCTTTTGGATAAAATGATTTATTGAACAATGGGATGGCTCAAGATAATTGAAACGATTCTGGATACTGGTTGCTTGATGTTGGATAAAATTGGATATACATCTAGTATCTAGAATCAAGTATCCAGTGTCTTTTATGACCAAAGGGTATTAATTTTATAAGGAGCGCTCATGTCTGAAGAAGAAAAAGGTTTTGTAATTAGGGATAAGAGAAGTTTTACTTCTGAAGGAGAGGTAAAACCGGAGACAGAAGTCACCGAAAAAGAGAAAAAAGGTGAAGAGAAGGAAGAAGCGGAGAAAAATGAAACACCAAAGAAGGAAGAGATACCATTGCCTGAGATTAATTTCTCATCTTTCGTCTTATCTCTAAGTAGCTCCGCTTTGCTCCATTTTGGGCAGATCCCTGATCCTCTCACCAAAAAGAAAGAGCGTAATCTTCCTTTGGCCAAACAGACTATCGACATACTGGGGATTTTGCAGGAGAAGACCAAGGGTAATCTTACTAAGGATGAAGAGCAATTGATAGAGAATCTGCTGCATGACTTGCGTTTAAAGTATGTTGAGGAAAGTGGGAAGGGGTAAGGTGAGTGCTGCTTTTTTGGGACTCATTAACTGACTAATATAACAAAGAATATTCTGCAGCAATCATAGTAAAAAATTCTAGGCGCGTACATTGCCTAGATTTTTTTATAGCATTAGAAAAAATGTCCGCTGTTTATGGTGCAATGAGAAAATCAATAGGTTTAAATGCATTAAAGGCTTGATTTTTAAGAATAGAGTCATATACATTAAAGCTTAGTATTCCAAGTGTCAACTAGTGAGTAACTTTCCATGATCTATTCGGAGAAATCTTTATGAATGTTTTAATAGGAGGAACGGGGTTTTTGGGTGGTGCAGTAGCAGAAGAGATGGTCAAGAGGCAGATGCCGTTAAGATGCCTGGTAAGAAAGGGATCAGACCTATCGAAATTAAAACGGCTTGAAGTGGAGCTTTATGAAGGTGATGCCCGGGATAAAGATTCGCTTAGAAAGGTAATGGAAGGTGCCGGGTCCGTCATTAGCAGTTTTACTACCAGGGTATTTAAGAGACCAAAGGCTGCTGAATTCTGGGAGAATGATTACCAGGGGAATCTTAATCTTATCCAGTTGGCCAAAGAAAGGGGGATAAAAAAGTATATTTTTGTGAGTTATTGGGGATTAGCTAAGTTTGCTGATTTTGAACACGGCAAGGTGAAAAAATCTGTTGAAGACCTCTTACGGGTAAGTGGATTAGATTATACTATCTTTAGAGTAACCACCTTGGCGACAGATATGTCGGTGCTTTTAGGGAACCGTCTAAAGAAAAAAGGATGGGCTCCCATGTTTATGAAAAGAGAGGAAAAGGTAAGACCTATCCTTACTGAAGATCTGGCAAGATGCATGGTTGATGCATTAGATAACAGTAAAGCTTCTCATAAAATAGTAGAGGTGGCAGGGGAAGAGGAGTATACCTTTGTGGAACTGGGAGATTTATTTTCTGAAGTACTAAATAAAAAGGTTCGTTTTATTTTCGTCCCGCTTAAACTGGCTTATTTTATAGCTGGTATAGTGGATGGCTTGACATCCGGGGAGTATAACGCAAGGGGTTTAGTTTCTGCCTTTACGGGTGGAAGCACCTGTGATATCAGTGAGATGAAGGAAATCTTTGCCATCACCCAGGGAAGTTTTGCAACGCATCTAAAGGACT
>JAZFSJ010000238.1:0-2431 GCA_036446115.1 Thermodesulfobacteriota bacterium
GAGGTGATATCATAGGGCTGATGGGGAATACCGGGATATCTACTGGCTATCACCTTCACTATACGGTAATAAAAGACACGGTGAGTGTTAATCCTTGCAACCATATTTTAAACCCAAATAACTCAGGCACCATGATGGCACTGCGTTAACACCCGAACTTTTTTCTATTCTTTTAATAGTCACCTGCATTAAGGAAGGATCTAATGAGTATACTAAAAAAGAATAAAACCCCTGACAATCTAGATACCCTCATTGGAAGTAAAACCATTTTCGAAGGAATCTTGATGTCCAATGAGAGTATTTGTATTGAGGGTACTGTAAAAGGTAAGGTGGAGTGCAGAGGAAGCGTAGTGGTCGGACAAGGAGGCAAGATCAAGGCAGACATCATTGCTGAAAATGCTTTTATAAGTGGTCAGGTCAATGGTAATATAAAGGCAAAAAGCAGGCTGGAAATCACCTCTACGGGAAGAGTTAAAGGGGATGTTGAAACCTCTTGCTTGGTCATTGCTGAAGGGGTTATCTTTGAGGGAAGCTGTCGTATGACAAGTGGAAAAAGTGTTGCAAACAGTTCTTCCGCCGACTCAAAGGACATAGTACAACAAAATTCTAAGATGACACCCCCTCCCCTCAAACCACAAGCGAGAGAGGTCAATCCCTAGAGCAGATCTTATCAATTATTCATCAACTTATATCTCGGCAAACAAGTACGGGATTTTTCAATAATACAACGTAAAACGCCCGTTTTTTCCATATCAAAATCAAAGAAGTTCTGGTCAAGCCAAAGAATTTTTGAATCCATCACTCCCCCATCCAAATAAGTTTTAGATCCAAACCTCCTACTCTCCGCCGTCCAATGGAAATGCCCCTTAACCCTTAACGGGCTGTTGCCCAAACAAAAATTCCTTTGAGCGGTCTTTAAAACGTTTTGTGCTAATAAATCTTGGCGAAGAGGAAGATAAGCGATTTCAACTGTTTGAGCCTGAAGGGCGAGTTTTGAAATCGCCTGGAGCAAGCCTTAGATTTATCAAAAAACGTTTTCAGACAAGCGAAAAGGGATTTGGGCAACAAGCCGTTAATCCTTGACTCAAAATCAGCATGTGTCTATACTAAATTTCCAACTAAACTTACCTTGAACACTCAATGCTAGAAGAAATTATAAACAACCTTTCCTTACACCACTACCTTACCACCTTTGAAAAAGGCAAGACAATCTTTCTGGAAGGCGATCCATCCCAAGACCTCTATATTTTAGTATCAGGGCGGCTGGATGTCCTTAAAGGAAATAAGGAACTTTCTGAAATATCAGAGATAGGTACCCTCTTTGGAGAAATTCCCCTTCTTCTGGATACGAAAAGAACTGCTACAGTAAAAACGCGCAATGAGGCAAAGACCCTTCGCATACCCAAAGAAGATGTCGCATCCTTCCTCAACTAATTTCCTGTCGTAGAACAGGAGATATCCAAGATTTTAGCCCATCGGCTTGAAAGAAGCAAGCAAGGTCATTTACGGACTTAAAGAGTTTTATGACCAGCTACCAGACGCGGTTATCTTGACCGATAAGGAGGGAAGGATTATTGCCTGGAATACCGCCGCGGAAAAATTATATGGTCGCACCTGGAACCAAATGCGCTACAAATCCGCCGAAGATATATATGAAGAACCTGAGGTCTGGTCATCATCCCAGGGTGGGATTTGAAAATCAGAATAGTCTATGTGGAAATCTCCTGGTGTGAAATGTATCTTGAACGGTGATCTGACTTCGGCGAGCTCAGTCGAGTCACTTTTAACCTTCCCTGGCTGCGCTCGCCCAAGCTACAGGCCTACATGTTTTAATGAATTTTGATGCTGGACAAGAATGATACTATATAGTATAATATATGTGATTATTATCGATTATTACATTTTGCTTTATTGCTCATACAGTTAAAATGATTTAAATTTTTACGAATATTCCAATCTATGGGACGTTGTTGACTGAATTGAGTTGCTCAATCGTATTCTTTTCCAAAGCTTTTAGTAATTTTTGAGCTACGTTCCCTTACAATGCAAAGGAGTGTTAAACCATCATGAGTCGGAATCGTGCCAGACGTCGATATTTCATATCAATCACTGTAACTGCGTTTTTGGTCTATACCACATTATCGTACCTTTCTGAGTCCGCCAATGCGGGAGTTGCACTGCGAGTTACGAAATCCGACGCCACTGGCGTGGCTCGGTTCGTGATGCCCGAAGACAGCAGACCGATCACGCTTAGTGCTGCGCCGGGCAGCCGTACCGTCGAGCCCCTCGACGCTATCCGAGCCTATGGCAACCTGTTTGGCGTATCAGACCCGCAGCGAGAGCTCGTACTTGATAAGGATGAATCAGATGCGCTCGGGCACACACACACCATGTTTCGGCAAGTCCATAATGGAGTACCCGTCTTCGCGGC
>JAZFSJ010000239.1:0-3458 GCA_036446115.1 Thermodesulfobacteriota bacterium
GAGTAGTTGTCTGGGAACCATCTTCGACATCCAAAGATATTCTGTCCATGACGGGCCCGGCATAAGGACCACCGTGTTCTTAAAAGGATGCCCCCTAAAATGCCTCTGGTGCTCAAACCCGGAATCCCAAAGCAAGAACCCCGAAATCATGCTTGACCGTTCACTGTGCACACGCTGCAGCAGGTGCGTGGAAGTATGTCCTTATAACGCCACCGTGAAATCAGGTGATGAGATAAGGCTACTGAGAGATCTCTGCCAGGGTTGTTCAGAGTGTGTGTCTGCCTGTCCCAACGATGCGCGGCAACTGGTGGGAAGACAGGAAGAGGTGGAGAATATCCTTAAGGAGGTTAAGAAAGACGGGTTGTTTTACAAAAATTCCGGTGGCGGGGTAACCCTGTCAGGCGGGGAGCCTATGAGCCAGCCTGAATTTACCCGTACCCTGCTTAAGAGGTGCAAAGAGAACGGTATTCATACGGTGCTGGACAGCAGTGGTTATACCAAATCGGAGAACTGGGATATGGTCCTGGAATACGTGGATATGATACTCTTTGACCTCAAGCAGATGGAGCCGGAAAAGCACAAAGAGCATACGGGCGTCGAAAAGGAGCTGATACTAAAGAGCGCGAAAAAAGTGGCATCCCTAAAAGTTCCCATGATTATCCGCATTCCCCTTATTCCAGGATACAACGACTCACAGAAAAATATGGAGGAGTGTGCCCGTTTTGCAAAAGAGATAGGGGTAGACAGAATTGAGCTTCTCGCGTTCCACCGCCTGTGTATTAGTAAATATAATAAATTAGATAAAGAATGGCGACTTGATGGTGTACCCTCACCAGACAAGGATCTTCTGGAGAAGGCCAGAGAAAACTTTACTGCTCACGGACTTACCTGTATTTATTAATCGCTTCCCGCCTATCGCACCTGATCGTATATCTCCTCTCCATAGCACTGTTTAAGCTGAGTTTTTCTGTTGAGGTTGTTGACTCTTCTCAACCTTAATAATTGCCGCGTTAGGACACACACGTGCACACAACCCGCATTCTTCACAGGTTTTGGTAATTTTGTAGTACCACTCATGTTCCACAATCGATCGCGTGGGACAGACCTCCCAGCAGGTCCCACAGAGGAAACAGTTATCAGTTATTAAATAGTCCATGGTGTTCTCCTTTTGGTCAGTATATTATCCCACTTCTCCACTTGATATATTATTAAAGTTTTCAACGATAAGTGGTAGTAAATCGTAGTGAATAATGCCGTACATCTCTCCCGGTTTTAACTGCATAAGGTTTCGCGAAGGGGGATCACCCATGGTAAAGGTCATAGTCCTGGTTCTATAGGGCATTGGAAGAGCAGATGTACACCAGGCTGTTCCCTGTAAGCTCTGGACCAGCTCACCCGTTTTCCAGGTATATACCTTGCACAGCCGCATTATCTTATGGGCTTCGGCAACAACCATTACCAGATCCGGATCCTCTACATCTTCTAGTGCACCTATCACCAAATACTTATGGTGTTTAAGGTGGTGGGGTATCTGCTGATTGACTCTGCGCAGCACCTCACGACTTGCATAAGCCTTGTGGGGACCTATAAATGTTGACGCTCCGGCATCGTACTCCTCTTTTGACATCTTTCTTGATCCTATCCCTGCGTAAACCGAACCTCCACACATTACATTTTCCTTGGTAACATAGAAGGGTTTCCTCCCTTCCCACACCTCTGAACAGATCGCACAGAGAAATGACACATCATCTCCATAGTGCTCCGCATTTTTTGGAATCTCATCATATAACTTAAAGGCAATGATTTTTCTCTCATAGCCTTCCATTTCTTGCAACCGTTTTGCATATTCCTTATTTTTACTCATGTTAACCTCCCCGCATATTATAATTAAGACATTTCCCAGTTACATCACATATCATCAAGGTTCATTCCCAGGCTATCCATCAGTTCCTCGATGGACTTTTTAGTAACCTTCTTGTAGCCCTTCTCTCTGGCAAACTCCTCCGAATTGTTGACCGCCATTTCTATTATCCCCTCCGGGACTTTTTTCATCATCTCTTTCGCTTCATCATCCCACTCCATGGTGAATTTGATAGCCGATACATCTACCTGTTCCTCCGCCACTGGCGGAACTTCTTCCTTCCCACCCGCAGCCTTTTCTTTCTGCCAGAAGCTGGAATGAGGTGGTTTGGTCATTCTCCGAGTAGCCTTAACGTCAAGCTTCACCTCTTTAAAAAATCCCGGAAGATAGTCAAGAAATTCTTTTGGAATGATGACAAACAGCTGGTCCTGCTTTATGCGGTTATGCATCCTTCCTCCGAAGTCCCCGAAGGTAACAACGATGTTCTTTTCATGCCAGGGGGTAGCAAAGAGCGCACCGCAGAGGGATGTACCGACCTCTGTGTACGGAAGTATTCCATCACGACAGGTACGGCTGCCTGCAATATTATTGGCATTATGGGGATTACAGACAACCACCACCCAGTCTACCGCTACCCCTTCTGGTATGTCATCAAGTGGAGCCGCACCGATGGCCTTAACCATGCCGGGAGGGAGGATGGGGGAACCGGCTTTAAGCCGTGCAGCCCCTTCATAGGTGAAAAAGGTGCTCGCTTTAGATAGGTATTCACCGTTTACAATCTCTTTCTTGCCCGGGGTGATACTGGCATGGTGTACACCAACCAGACAGTCATGATGGTCCTTATCAAAATAAACTTTCTTTCCCTCATCCATGGCATAGCGAACGATAGCACAGGGGGTATCCTGTATGGGTTGATATTCTTTGGGGATGTCATCGTGAAACAGGCTGATCCCAACGGGCTTTCCCCTTGCTTTTCCCTTCTTTATCAATATGTCAGAGATTTCTTTAAAATCAGTCATTTTTTTTCTCCTCCCAGTATTACACAGGTAATTATTTAGCGTGCGAATTATTATTAAATCTTTTATTGCAATTTGTCAAGGGTGAACTTTGGCACTGTGTAGGCGGGAAATGGATAGACAGTTTTCTCGCCCATCCTTCTACTTTACCCCACATTCATTATGTGCTATTAAAAAAATAACGTGATGCTGGAAGACACTCACACTTTTCTCGGAATGTGAAGTTAGGTACTCATGGATACTGTGTTTGAAGTCTTAAAATGGGTCTTAATTGTGCTGATTGCCGGATTCATAGGGCAGTTTGGTAGAACTCTGAGCCATCATGTGATAGATTATTTTAAAAAAAGGAAAGAGAAAGGGATAGCAATGTCATCTCCAGAGACAAGCGAGGTAAAAAGGGCATCCACCGAACCACAAGAAATAAGCGTGGTAAAAAAGGGGGTTATACTGCCATCAAAAGAAGAAGAGGAAAAACACCGGTCAAAGGCAGAAAAAAAGGCCATAAAGGCCCAACTTAAAGCAAAGAAAAAATCAGAAAAATCAAAAGAAAAAGGGTAGTACCTCTATTACCCCTCCCCAAC
>JAZFSJ010000240.1:0-3809 GCA_036446115.1 Thermodesulfobacteriota bacterium
ATGGTCTTGACATATAAACTTCTCACTACATTCAATTTTATGAGTTAAGGGAAGATTTGACCCCTTTTCGTGGGATAACACAGAAGGAACTGGCCAGAAAACTAGGGGTTGATCCTACTACGCTTGCTAGATGGGAAAAGGAACAAAGTGAGCCTTCGGAGAGGTCTCTAAAGGATATAAATCGCTTATTTAAGTCTTGAGTCTGAGTGGATATTTCTACTTTAACATAGATATGGTAGTCCAAACTTTTTGGGTTTATGCTTTGGTGGGGATCATGCAGTTGTCGTGTGTTTTCCATGAGGGAGTTCTACAAATTCACGCAATTAACTTTTATAATGCGAGTGACGTAGTAGAAATAGACATCATCAGCATGTCTTCATAAATACTATCGTAAAAAGCCCCCTCAATGACTATTTTGAGTGCCATCCTAGGTTGTTATGGACACCCTCTTCACTACTACCAATCATCTCTTTGAGTTTATCATACTGTTCGGGGGTTAAAATCTCAGTTTTGGCTTCTTTAAATGCTTTAAGTCTCCTTAACTTGAGAGAAATACGAAGTTCCCCTATTTCTTTTATTCTAACCTCTACTTCAGAAAAGTTATTCCCTTCCAGGGCATCACTCATTCCTTTTCCCAACTCTCGGATTTTATTATAGGTATCCTCAGCTTCTTTCTGAAAATCATCCTGAATGCCTTTCAGCTCTGTTATTTGTCCATTCTCAAGGCCAATCTCTGTCTGATACTTCAGGGATAGACTAACAATGGGGAAAAGACCCTTACCACATCCATAACCGTGGCCTCCCATCCAACTTCCATGGGAGGCTTTCCACCCGCCATGACTGATAGCTACACCAGCAAAGGTTAGAGCAAGAATCGTTAAAAAAATGAATACTTTTTTCATCTATACTCACCTCCTTTCTTAAGATGTCGTTGGTTCTCACATAAAAGGCACAAACCACACTGATGAAAGAATCTTTACTTTAGAATACTTTTCCGTCGACAGTGGAGCCAAACACACAGGATTTCACTACCAACTATATCTCATAAGATAGATCAATTCCTTCATTCAAGTCTTTGGCAGTCAGGTTTCTATTTAAACCTTACACCAATTGGGGACGTTGTCAAGGTTTGAAATTTGAATGGCATATTTGAATTCTGTTTCAAATGTATTCTCATGGGATTGTGAAACAGAAGGCAGGAGCCACTCACGACCCCTGCTTTTTAGAAAATTTGCGAAACAAATGATCTATTCCGTTGCTCCTTCCCTCTTATGTGCAGGGATATAGTGCTGGGGAAATAGTCGCTTTCAGTTAGTCTTTCTCTTATTTCTCGGAAGAGCGTTTGTCCTGAACCTTATCCATAAACTCCGGGGTAATGACTGTAATGCCTTCTTCTTTTGCTGCTGTCACAACTCCCTCGATGACTCTTTTTAAAAAGATATTGGGGACCTTAACGATTTTAGCGCAGGCCTCTTTCTCCCACTTGATGTCTGGATCAAAACGATCACAGGCGTACTGGACTGCTTCAATGGGTGCCTCCTTACTGCTCGGTACAGGGAGGGGATAGGGCTTGGAGTGTTTGGTGAACCAGAATTGAATGTTGTCGCGATAGCCGTAATCAATGGGGGCAGGGGGAAATCCTTTCCCTTTGAAGAGACAGTCCTTCCACTTTTTCTTCATGATGATTTTGTCAATCGCCAGCACCAAGTGTGAAGACTGTGAGGATGGAATAGGCTGGAGAGGATGTCTGTCGTCCCAGGTGCATTCAAATACCTGAAAGGCTTCATCAACTATATCAGGAAATTTAGAAAGCCCTTCCGGCGGTGGATCGCTCCGCGTTGAGGGCCGCAGGGTAAAGATACTGTTTTTCATTTTCTCTTCGGTGGTTTCGCCTGGGTAACCAAGCAGGACGCAGTTTTTCATGTATTTCTTCTTGTCAGGGATGAAGTTGAGGGAGCAGACTTTGGTCCTGACAATATTCTGGGCGGTATTGCTGTCGCTTCGGGCTATCAACACCATGGCATGACTTTCCCCTCCGGGGACGACGAGATAGGGAAAGCACAGGGAATAGGGCCCCAGGTTGGTGGTGCCGGATTCATTTAATGTGCTGACCAGAAGCACCGGCATAGGGAAAAAACTGGATGTCTGATAAAAATTATCTAAGATACGTACATCAACAAATTCTTGGGGCATGTGATCCTCCTTTTTGCTTGAAACATGGTTAGGGCACCCATATAAATTATTTAACGAAATTGCACCAACAGCTTGTGGTGGATCTCTCTAAATAAATGAAACCATATTTCTTATCCCTTAAATCTTCTTTAGGTAAATTCCACAGTAACTTGTAATCAGTTAAGCCCTTCCAGGATGATCCTAATCTTTTCCTCTACTGAGAACTTTTGCTGGGTGTTTCGTTTAATTTCCCTTACTACAGATTCAGGTCTTTGATGGTCTTTGGCTTTCATGGCTCTTTCCTCCTTTGCTTCTGGCTTCTATATTATTCAAGTCCATTTTGCTCGTTTTATTCTTCCAGTTTCCAATTTTTTTTCCAGTAATCAAAGGGAAAAGGCCATTCTTCCTTCAGCATAGTTACCATAAATTTCATTATTTCAAATGCCTGATTACGCTCATCTTCCTGATCGGGAAATTTCTCATGGTTTTTAATAGCTTCTACCATGCGATTACCAATGACAGCCGCAGATTTCATAAGCTTCGCCTTTTCATCGGCATCGTCCAATTGTGCTCTTACGGCGCTTATACTACCCAACCTCCAAAAACCATAATTTTTAATAACGGTTAATAAATAGTTTTCGACCACTTCTGGATCAGAACCACCGGAGGTTACCACCACTGCACCGTATTTCCCAGTCAGACTCTGACAATGTAACAGAAGGTTACAACGGTCGAGTAGTGCCTTCATATGGGCACTCACATTAAAGGTATAGTTAGGGCTAGCAAAGATAATCCCGTCAGCCTCTATCATGGCATTTTTGATTTTTTCAAAGTCGTCTTTTTGCTGGCAGATGCCGGTGGTATGGCATGCTTCTTGACAACCGTTACAGGGCAGTACTGATAAGTCACCCAATGAATAAATTTCTGTTTCAGCTCCAGCATTTTGAGCAGCCTCAAGCATAGGGTTTAGGAGTAATGCGGTATTTCCTTTCATACCCTTTGGGCTACCTATAATCGATATCAGTTTCATAAGTCCTCCTTGTATAATTTAATTATTTTTTTAACCCGTCAATTTAATAGTATTATTCTAATGATGACAATAATATTGGAAAAAGTTATTTGTGCACTAGCGAAACAGGCCTAACTATTAATATGCTGCAAGCTGTATTTTGTCATAAAAACCTCTGGAGCAGTTATCGGACTTAATAAATTGCTATATTTTATATGAAATTGCAAATTTAAAATGCTACACTTTGTTAATTATATTGATGTTATATTACCCCCTCAAACATCTTCTGATCATGTTTTTGTTGACACACAAATAACCTTTCCCTATACTCTTCCTACTTGAAAGCGAGTCCAGATCGCTCAAATACTTTTATCTAGAGAAAGGAGAAATACCAATGTTAAAAGAACTATTTATCGCCTTAATAATTCTTGTAACCGCTACTTCAGTTTCTTTTGCTGGTTCAGAACTGAACATGCAGGAGGGAAAGTGGGAAATCACAACAAAAATGGAAATACCGGCAATGCCAATGGATATGCCCCCGATGAAACATACTCAGTGTCTGACGAAAAAAGACCTTCTTCCGCAGAGTTCTCAAGGAGGCCAGGAGTGCAAAATTAGCCAAACTAAG
>JAZFSJ010000241.1:0-4512 GCA_036446115.1 Thermodesulfobacteriota bacterium
ATCCGTTTCACCCCCTAAAAAAGCTTGTTCAAGATAAGTTTTAAAATAGGTATCATCCGTCTGTCCTATGATAAGAGTATATGGGTCAGGGCTCTTCAGATAGGAATGAAAAGGGTGGTCAGTCGGGAATATATCGGGGGAGACTGATAAAATCTCTGCGGAAAACTTGGCATCAGGACATTCCAATCGTAGGGCATGGGGAAGACCGATCAATGCCAGCATGGGCAGGTCAATAAAATATAGTTTCCTTGGCAAAGTGGTTCCTTGCAACCATGGTGTTATGTTATTTTTGATTTGGTCAGAATAACAAGAGATAGTGTCGTTTATAAAATTACCTATCTGGGAAACGGAAAAAATCACTACTATATAGCCAATAATAATCGCTTTTCTCCTAGGCCAGCTTTCCCAGGTTAAATAACCCAAACAGAGAAAAAAGCAGACAGAGGGAATATAAAGAAATCTCTGGCCAATGGAAAGAAAAGATACAGGAATCAAGGTGAAAAGACCTAAGAGAAAAAGTAGCAAAGCCTTTTTTCGTTGAATCATAAATTTTGCTAGCAGATACATGCTTCCCACCACCAAACCTGCCAGCAAGAAGAGAAGAATCGGATGTTTCACAAAAAAAGGGTATGCGATCATTAAATCAATGGGGACAAAATAGAGGATATTGGCAAAATAGAGAATTAGATTTCTAAAGAAAAAGAGAAAAAAGTCAGGTCTAAGGGGACTGTAGGAGAAAGGATAAGGAACGGAGCCCAATCCCCCGAAAATCTTAAATCGTATGCAAAGATAAATTATTGTAATGATAAAAAATGGGAGGTAGACAAAAATAGATTTCTTAAGCCTACTATTCCAGGAAGTTGAGTTTTTAGGCGTAGAAGAATATAATAAATCGAACGCTATTAAAACTATGGGCAGGGTAACTGCCATCTCTTTGGAGAGAAGGGCGCAAGTATAAAGGACTGTAGATAAGGCAAACAGAAAAAAACGTCCTCTATTCTCCCTTTGCTGGAATTTCAAAAAACAAAATAGGGAAAAGAAATAAAAGAATCCGGCAATAACATCCGTTCGACAGGAAATCCAGACCACTGCTTCCATATGGCAAGGGTGGATTCCAAAGAGGAGGGCAAGTAGAAAAGCGGTTAATTCTTTTTTAAAAATGAATTTTGCTAAAAGAAAGACCAGAATGCTGGTCAAGATGTGAAATATGACATTGGTGAGATGAAAACCCAGAGGATTCATACCCCACAACAAAAGATCTAAAAAAAAAGAAAGGGAAATTAGCGGACGAAAATATTGGAGTTCCCCTGCAGGAGATGTCCACCAGGTAGAAGTGTCGCTTGTCTTTAATACCCAAGCGGTGAAAAAATCCTTAAAAAGTGCAGATGACCCTAAGGAGTTGATTCGCTCAATATGCAAATAGTCATCGGCCCAGAAAGAATCATCTAAAAGGGGTGAATAAGTAATAAAGATTGCGAAAATTAATATTGCCAGATAAACTTTAGAAGTATACTTTCCCTTGATTAACATTTTTAATTAATAATTGGAAACCAGTATAGTATGATCATTGCGTATGCGGGTTTCTTCAGCTATGGATCCTGAATAGGTTATCCATTTAACCAAACTCTCTTTATGAATCCTAAATTTATATTTAGTGGAACCATAAAAAATGCTCAGATATAATCCTGCCTCCGCATAAATAGATATAATCTTATCTGCCCAAAAATAATGGACGTTATCCTTTGTTTTCCAAAGAAAACGATGGGAAGTAAGAAAAAGTTGTCCGGCTCCAAAAGATTTCATGTAAGGACTGGGTTTTTTGCCTGATTCCTCGAGAGGAAATTCTGGTTTGTTCCAGGAAAAAAATAAGGGATTAGTTTTTTGAGTAACCAATTTTATTTTATTTGATTTACTTACAAGGTATAATTCCTCATCAGACAATAATCCTAAATTTGCTGCTCTTAAAGGTTGCGGCTTAAATCCCTCTTTCATCTTTCGGTACCATTCTGCCAGCCTCAGTTCCAGATCCTTCTGTTCTCCCTTTGAAACTCGCCAATAATAATCTTCTTCATCGGTTCTACTAAACTCCCAGACTGTGGCGCACGCGTTACATATAAGGCTGTCGGGTTTGAACTTCTTTTTTTTATAAGAAAGAGCATCTTCGGTTTTACACATGGGACAACGCCACAGTAAATTGGTAATCATTATAGGGCCTTAATTTTTTCTAATAAAACTAATCTTTTTAAAAGGAACTTTTAAGATAAATAACCCAATGCCTTTAGTCTGCTTTTTAAGTCTTTTTCCTCTTCTTCTGATAGTGCGTGACGAGATTTCCCTTCGTCTATCTTCTCGGGGGCAGAATATTTTAGCAAATTATCTGCCAGGAACTGGGGGGGGAAAATCTCTTTTAAAACTCTTCCGTCCATATCTTCAGGTATTTCGCAACCCAGGGCATATAATATTGTAGGAGCAATATCCATAATACTTGTCTTTTTCAGTTTAATTCTCCGGGTAAAAGGGCTTCCAATGGCAAGGAAAATCCCCTCCCTTCTATGAATTCCTGAAATCAGTGAAGAAGTTGTAAATAATGATTTTGTCATAAAATTATCCGTGGGCAGACAATGTTCGCCTAAGGGAGAAAAGATTATATCAGGGGCATCATCAACATATGGTCCTTTATAAATATCTTCTTTGCAAAAGACAGCATTTTTAAAAGGAAGACCAGTCTCAGGATTAATAATCTCATTTAGTTTTTTCATAATCTCTTTCTTAAGAAGGTTATATTCTTCTCCTGGATTTACGATACCTTCTGGGTCTCGACCTCTAACGTTAAAAAATGTCTGTCCGAATCCAAATCGGGAAAAAGCCCGAGTGCGTGACCAGTCAATATCATAGAGGGACAAAAAGAGAAAGTTTCTTTTATTCAAAAGCTCGATCAATTCTAAAGGGCTGCGAAAACGCAATTTAATCCCTGTTTTTAGTGCTTTCATAAAAATTTTATTCATCAGAAACTCAGGGGTAATCCCTAAACGCCATAAAAGCAGTCTTAACCTGGTAGACATTGATTTTTTAAAACTAAGATAGCCCTGACGATATAGCCAGGTGTTCAAATCAAGGCTCAGGTGGAAAGAATTCAAGCCATGGTCGGAAGCGATGATGAGTGCGCCATTTTCACCAAGCCCGTTAAGAATGCTTCCAATCTTTTGGTCCAGTTGGGAAAAATAATCATTGACTTTATCTATAAACTTATCCTTCTTTTTTTTGTCGAAGGCAGGATGTTGCTCATCAAGGATATGTAAAAGCCAGTGAAAAATCTGATCAGTCTCCCAGATATGAAGGACGGTTATATCACTTTTATATTTTTCTTTCAGATAAAGTGCAGCCTTAAATTTGTAATCTAAGGCATAGAGGCACTCTTTTAAAAAATCATCGATATTTTTATCATTGGTTATGGCAATTGGAGTTTTAAAATAAAGAGGATAAGGACCAAACTTATCTTCCAACTCCTCAACTAAAGCTTTTGGGTAAGTAAAGTCTCTCTTTCCCGATGGAGTTAAAAAACCACTAATCATTGCGCCATTTACCGGAGTGGGAGGGTAAGTGGTGGGAAGATTAAGAACAACCGACTTCTTATCCTTCTCTCCCAGGATATCCCAAAAAGCTTTTCCACCTCGCGAAGCGGAATTTAAAATAGTATGTTCGTAGCTTTCTTTTTTTTTCAAAGCAAAACCGTAGATTCCATGCTTTCCCGGATTTTTCCCTGTAATAAAGGAAGACCAGGCAGGGGCGGTAATGGGAGGCATGGTAGAAGTGAGATAACCATGTGCTCCTTCTTCTTTTATCTTTTTCAAATAAGGCATTTTCCCCGTTTTCATAAGAGGACTAAATAGGTCTAAATCCCCACCGTCAATACAAAGAAGAAAAAGTTCTTTTTTACTCATAAGTTCTTAACAACCTTTTAATATAAAACACCCTACTGCAGAGGGGAATAAGTTTAACTTAAATATCCCAAACCCTTTAATCGGGCCTCGACTTCACGATCAATCTCTGGAGAGAGGTCTTTAACTTTTTTCCCACCGGCCAAATCCTCAGGAAAATACTGGGGGGTATTGTGAGATAAAAACTCAGGAGAAATAATTTCCTCTAATATTTTTCCGTCCATCTGTTCTGATATGGGACATCCCAAAAGATAGAGGAAAGTAGGAGCTAGGTCCATTATACTTGCCCGATCCAACCTTTTCCCCGGGAGAATATCTTTACCGTAAGCAATAAACAGCCCATCCATTCTATGATTTCCTGGAAGAATAAGATTATCGACCATGATTTTGGGAGTAGTAAAACCAAAAAAATTACCGGCAAGATACCCTGTTTCCAGTGGATAAAATATAATATCCGGCGAATTATTCACAAATGGACCAGTATAAGTATCCTCCGGTAAAAAAACCTTACCATTAATCATCTCGCCGGTTTTGGGGTTTCTCATATCTTTTAGCCTTGCAATTACCTTTTTCT
>JAZFSJ010000242.1:0-2952 GCA_036446115.1 Thermodesulfobacteriota bacterium
CTCATCGTCTCGATCACGTGGGTAACTTTTCCCTTCTCATCTTTCATGGGTGAAAAAAGGATATCCACCCAAACCCTGGAACCGTCAACAGTCTGATGAATGTGACGGCCATTCTGCGGTTCTCCTGTATCAAAAACCCCATGGAGCAAGCAATCCTCTCCATACATGGGACATGGTTCATTATACCCGTGTGAGACATCAAAGCAATGACGTCCAATGACATCCTCACGCTTGGCTTTTAACGTAACCAGAAAAGAGTTATTGACGTCTATTATTCGATAATCAGGGGCAATGACCAGGATATCTTCGTGCATACTGTGGATTAGTGAGCGGTAATAGTATTCGCTATCCCGCGCCATCTTCTCTGCCCTATGCCGCTTTGTAACATCCTGAGTAAGGATCAAGATGCCTTGTATGTTTCCGGATGGCTCAAGTACTGGAGCTATGCTGGTATCCCAATAAGTTGCTTCCTCTTGCCCGTCCCGCTCAATTACCAACTTGAAGCCGTATCTGGTCTCCCCCTGGCCCGAATCTTTGACTTTCTGGAACCATTCTTCTACTTGGTTCCGGCTGCCGGGCACGTAATCGAAATATGACATACCAATGGCTTGCTCCGGACTATAAGGTGTATAGATTCGGATGAGTTCAGCATAAGCAGGATTGCACTTTCGTAAAACGAAATCATTATCCAGAAAGGCAATACCCGCCGGCATATTATCGATAATGGAATCACTGAGCAATTTTTCTCTTTGAAAGGTTTCCTCGGCCTGCTTGCGCTCGGTGATGTTTTGGATGTGAGAGACGAGATACATGGGTTTGTCCATAGGATCTAGCACCGGCGAAGTGCTGAGCATGACCCAGACTATGCGGCCGTCCTTGCGGAGGTATCTTTTTTCCGCCCACCCGAAAGAAATTGTGCCTTCGACCACCTGGCGCAGTATTTCCATGCCAATATGATAATCATCAGGGTGAGTCACATCGTTGAATACTTTAGTCAACAGCTCCTTCTCCGTGTAACCGAGCATCTGACAAAAATAGGAATTTACCTTCAAATATCGTCCGTCCGTGCTGACAAGAACCATGCCCAATGCTGCGGACTCGAAGGCCTTTATGAACCGCTCCTCACTCTCCCGCAGTGATTTCTCTGCTTCTATCCGCTCATGGATCTGCTGATTTAGACGACGCATACCGAACCCTATCCCGAAAAGCCCGGCTACCCAAAGTAAACCATACCCCGCAATGAGTGTTAGAATATGAGATCGCTCAATGGCCATACGGGCTGCTAAAGGTATCGAGACGCTTAACCCTCCCCGAATATCCCCCAGTTTGTATCCTTGCTTCGCATGGCATTTTAGACAGGTTTTTTCTGTTAATAACGGCTGCATAAGATGCATATAATTTTCGCCTTTAATCTCTTCAACAGAACTGACCTCCTTGACCCCTGTTTGAAAAGCTTTCAATGCTCTAGCCTCCCAATTGTTAGGTGCATTTGCCGGGCGAATAGGATTAAGACTGGTTATGTGACCCTTAACGCCAGACGCTTTTTTTGCCAATTCATGTGCTTGGCGAGTCATATAAGCAGGATTGATTTGCGTCAGCTTCTTACCCAAAAGTGTCGTAATGTCACGTTCAGGCACGTCAATATAAGGGTTAGGCGGGGTTGCTTCGGTCACAGGCGCATAGATCTCACCGTGCTCAGCATTCCAACGCCGGTAGATAACATCTTTCTCAAAGGCCGTCCGAGCTTCTATACGGGCTCCTTCAAGGGTGATGGATCTTTCACTTTTCAGGCTCCATCCTAATGATAAGGCTATAAGCAAAGACCAAAGCACTGCTATACCCAACATATAGGAGCGTAAAGAAATCTGTTTAAATTTTTTTGTCTTTAAATTGTTAGTCATAATACCCTTATCCTTTGTTCCAATTCTTCATAGGTTGGTTTTCTGATCATCAGAAAATCCTCCAATTGCCCTATAATGAAAATGTCATTAGGGAAAAAATGATACTAAAATAGGGTGAAATTAATGGCGGATATTTATATTAAATCCCATGCACTGTGTCTGTATTCGGTCTCTGAGAATTCTAGGATACTTGCCATATACGATCATTACACAAACAGGCTTTTTTCCTAGCCACTACATATTGTATAGGGTTAATATGGCCTGTATAGGTTTAATATGGCCCAAATTGACCTGCCGGTGAATATTACTTGCTTGAATCATAAGTCTTTGAAAATTAAAGGTTTATAGCCGAAGTAGCCTCGATTGTTCCCATTTATACAGGAAAAGTTCCCAGAGAGCAAGTCGTGTTTTGAATGGATATTAAGGTAAGAAAGTTTAATCCACAGATTACGCAGATTACACGGATTACTCTAATCACTTGAAGGGCGAGGGGAGGGGTCTTGATGCTTTTACTTATTAAGCCGGATGGAAATAATTTTAACATCTTTTATTGGTTTATTTCTTTTACCTACTGAAACTTCACCGATCCTATCTGCAATCTCCATTCCTTTGATTACCTTTCCAAAGACTGTATGTTTTCCCATCAACCAAGGAGTATCCACTAAATTAATAAAAAACTGAGAGCCATTGGTGTTCGGGCCTGAATTAGCCATGGCGATCACTCCACGATCAGGAGAATGAGACTTAATCTTATCATTATATTGGTATCCCAAATTTTCATAGCATTCTTTTAAGGTCAATTTAGATAGCTTCTGTTGTATTTCCTGTTTCCGGTCTTGGAATTGCTGCTGTGAGTTAATACCCATTTTACGGGCTAAAGGATTAAGCACAATTTGAGAAAAATCCTGCTGTGATCGTACCAAAAGATATGGATGTACTCCTCCGTTGGGTTGCATTACTTTTATTTTGTCAAGACCCAAAGCTATTGCACTGATTTCATCTTCAAAAGTGTAGCCCGGCCCACCGGTTCCGTTTCCTTTAGGACATCCTC
>JAZFSJ010000243.1:0-2576 GCA_036446115.1 Thermodesulfobacteriota bacterium
TGCAACTCCTCATCGAGTTCCTCTACTCGCTTGATAAGCTCATCAGCGCCTGAAACAGAGCTTTCGCGTCCATCACATGTTTTGGGATTTATATCGATTTGATGCTTACTGTCAGCCATATATGCTATTTTAAACGATTAATTAGAAAAAGTTACCTAAAAAATGATTTTCCTTCCAAAATATCTTGATTAAAATTCCAAATGTTTTATTGAACCTACCTTATAGAGAAATTGGGGGCCATTATTATTCAATGATTCTAAAGGTTATCAAATAAAAATCCATATATAAGTATCGTCATTTTTACTATAAAACTCAAAGGAAAAATTTCTTTGGGTGTAAGTGATGCTCCCCGCGCAAACAGGTTGTCTCATAATTATTATCAGCAAAATCATGACCGCTCAAATTTCTCTGTGCCGAATATTTTAAAATTTAGGGGGCCCTCCCCTCCTGAAAACTGGCTTTAAAAATGTCAGTTTTGAATTGTGACACAGCCTTAAAGCACGGGGTTTTCAAAGCAAACAATAAAATGCTATTTTTTCAATGACTTTTTCCTTTCATTTTGATATTCTTAGGCGGAAATATCAAGAAAGCATTGATATCGGGAGACCTCTTGAATTATGGAAGAATTTAGAAGGATAAAAAGACTACCCCCTTATGTCTTCAGTATTGTTGATGCCCTCAAAATTGAGGCCAGAAGAGAGGGGGAAGACATTATTGATCTGGGCATGGGAAATCCTGATATCCCTACTCCAAAGCCGATTGTAGATAAATTAATTGAGGCAGTGAGAAATCCCCGTAACCACAGGTATTCTGCTTCTAAAGGTATTTATAAATTGAGATTGGCTATTACCGATTGGTATAAAAGGAGATATAATGTTGAGTTAGACCCTGATACCGAGGCAATTGCCACTATGGGAGCAAAAGAAGGTATTGCGCACCTGGCCCTCTCTACCATTAGTTCCGGTGATTTGGTGCTTGTGCCTACCCCTGCATACCCCATACATCCCTATTGTGTTATAATTGCAGGTGGGGATCTTCATAGTGTTCCCATGAGGGAAGAGAGTGATTTTTTTCAGGATTTGATTAATGCCGTGAAGCAAACCTGGCCCCGGCCTAAAATGCTTATTCTTTCTTTCCCTCATAATCCGACGACATCTGTAGTGGACCTCGATTTTTTTCATAAGGTGGTGGACTTCGCAAGGGAAAATAAACTTATCGTCATCCATGATTTGGCGTATGCGGACCTTGTCTTTGATGGATACCAGGCTCCCAGTTTCTTGCAGGTTCCGGGTGCAAAAGAGGTGGGAGTCGAGTTCTTTACTCTTTCAAAGAGCTATAGTATGCCAGGCTGGAGGGTTGGTTTTTGTGTAGGCAATGCTCATCTGATAGGGGCCCTCACCAGACTTAAGAGTTACTATGATTATGGTATTTTTCAGCCCGTTCAGATAGCAAGCATTATTGCGCTCAATGAACTTCAAGAAAGTGTTAAAGAAATTGTTACTATCTATCGCAAAAGGAGAGATACCCTTATTGATGGGTTGAAAAGGGTGGGCTGGATGGTAGAGAAGCCAAAGGCAACTATGTTCGTGTGGGCAAAAATTCCAGATCAGTTTAGAGAGATGGGTTCTCTGGATTTTTGCAAACTGATGATCAAGGAGGCAAAGGTAGCAGTTTCTCCTGGTATAGGTTTCGGTGATGCAGGGGATGGTTATGTGCGGTTTGCCTTAGTAGAAAATGAGCAACGAACAAATCAGGCAGTAAGAGGTATTAAGAAGATATTTTAGAGGGTGTGAGATGAAAAGGATTCAGATAGGGATTGTGGGTTTTGGCACGGTGGGCACCGGTGTATTGAAGATACTACGCAATAATAGTACGACAATAAAAGAGCGGCTTGGCGCTTCTATCGTGGTAAAAAAAATTGCTGATCTTGATATAAAAAGTGACCGTGGAATCAAGGTAAATAGAAATCTGCTGACAACACATGTAGAGGAGATTATCAATGATCCATCAATTGATCTGGTGGTTGAACTGATTGGTGGTTTTAATCCTGCGAAGACTATCATACTAAATGCCTTTAAAAAAGGTAAACACGTGGTTACCGCAAATAAGGCGCTTTTAGCAGGGCATGGAGTCGAACTGTTAGAAGCTGCTCACAAGACAAATGTGGATATCGGTTTTGAAGGAAGTGTAGCGGGGGGTATCCCTATTATTAAAGCCATTAAGGAAGGCCTCTCAGCAAATAACATCAGGTTTATTTTGGGCATTCTAAACGGTACTGCTAACTATATCTTAACTAAAATGACTGATGAAGGTGGAAAATTTAAGGATATTTTAAGAGAGGCTAAACAGCAGGGGTATGCAGAAAGTGATCCTACTCTTGATATCGAGGGATTGGATACCGCTCATAAATTGGTTATTCTCATTAACATGGCATACGGAACAAAAATTACTTTCAAGGATGTTTACACTGAAGGGATTTCCCATATCGAACCTATTGATATTGAATTTGCCAGGGAATTGGGTTATAGGATCAAGCTCCTGGCTATATCCAGGCAGCTTGACCCCCAGGTGGAAGC
>JAZFSJ010000244.1:0-2827 GCA_036446115.1 Thermodesulfobacteriota bacterium
GCAAAACTAACGCTAAAAAACTGGATACAAGTGAGATAGAAATTACCAAAGAGAACCTTCCTGCCTCAACTGAAATCCAAGTCCTAAAATTTGCCATGTGATGCTCCCCGCGCACCCTAGTTAAATAAGCTTCGCATTTAACCGGGCAGGCAGCGCGGGGCATCCCGGAGTTTAAATTTGATTATTTATGAATTGTGCCGATTCATCCCCGCCTACAAGGCGGGGCTTTCTCGGCACCTGCCGGTAAAGAGTGATCTATGGCATCTTCGCAAGGTACCAGAAAGCAGGTGGCTTTGTTTTACCCGGACGGGTGAAACAAATGAGTCATGAAATGCATATAGTTTCTTTTTAGAAAAAGAAGAGGTGTTTGACATATCTGGATGATTAATATAAAATACATATATGTTATTTGTTAAATTTTTATTGTTATACTAAATAAGTGAGGAGGAAATTGGCGAGGAGAACTTTAAGCACCTTCTGTGTGGTTTTTTTTCTACTATCTTTACATATTCCATCAAAAGGAGCTCCTTTAAAGATTACAGATGTCAGGTACTGGTCAGCCCCTGACCATACCCGAATAGTGGTTGATAGTGATAAGTCAATTTCCTATCAAACCCTCCAGTTAAAAGATCCCTGGAGGCTGGTCGTTGATATAAAGGAAGCTAAGGCCACTTTTGATAGTCGAAAAATAACCATAGAAGATTCTACGGTTCACCACATACGGATCGGCAAGTTTGACCGTAAGACCCTGCGTTTGGTAATTGACCTGGTAAAGCCGACTCAATCGAAGGTGTTTACCTTAAATAAATACCTGGATAAACCTTATCGTTTGGTAATTGATCTTCATAGAACTGACCTGGTTGAGGAGGGGAAAAAGGCAAGATTAAAGCAAAAGAGTAAAAAGTACAAGATCATAGTTGTAGATCCAGGGCATGGGGGAGAAGATTCGGGAGCAGTTGGTTCTAGAGGCACCTTTGAAAAAAATGTTGTCTTAGCCCTGGCAAAAAAACTGAAGCGATGTATTGACCAAAAAAAGGGGTTCAAGGCCTTTCTCACCAGAGAAGGTGATTATTTTGTTCCGCTGGAAAAGAGGGTGGAAATAGCACGAGAGTATGGTGCGGACCTTTTTGTCAGCCTGCACACTGATGCAAATTTTAGTAAGCGTGTAAGGGGGGCTTCGGTGTATTGCTTATCAACCAAAGGAGCCAGTGATGAGGCAGCTAAACTACTTGCCGAGAGAGAAAATGCTTCTGACTTTATCGGGGGAGTATCTTATGCGAGTAATAGGGACCTTGATTCCATACTCATTGATTTGGTACAAACGCAGACTATTAACGATAGCCTCCGTTTCGGAGGAATGGTTTTAAATGAAATAGGTAATGTGCACATAATTAAGTTTAAACGACCAAAACAGGCTGGTTTTGCAGTACTTAGAGCAACTGAGGTGCCTTCCATCCTTATTGAAACAGGTTTTATCAGTAACCGGGATGATGAAAAGCTGCTTAGGAATAAGTCGTTTCAACTAAAGCTTGCCAAATCTTTATCGAAGGTGAGCCTTGTTTTCGTGGATATGTTGGTCAAGAGAAATGGAATCACTGTTTCTGATGGAACTGCCCGAAAAGGTAAAGGAGAGGTACACCTGGTTAAACCGCGTGAAACCCTCTGGCGGATAGCAAGGGATTATAATACTACTGTAGATGAACTCATACGGTTAAACAACCTGAAAAAGTCGGGGCATGTCAGGGTTGGGAAGAAACTCTTAATACCTTAGACCTATGGTAGTGGGAGAGGGAAAAAGCAAGCTAAAAATTGCTTTATAAATTCAATGTCATGTGGTAATTTAGCGGTACTTGATATCAGGCTAATGAATGATGCCACAAAAAGAAAGGTGAAAGATATGGAAGTAGAAATGAAAGTAAAGAATTTAGCATTTGATCTGTCAAAGAGTGGGACAACGGTATTTCTAGAGGAAATTAATGGTAAGCGGGTCTTGCCTATTTGGATTGGTATTTTCGAAGCGAATGCCATAGCCTTGGAACTGCGTAAGATCAGTACTGCTCGTCCCATGACTCACGATTTGATTTTAAATATTATCAAAGGCCTTGAAGCAGAGGTAACTAAAATCGTGATTACTGAATTGAAGGATAACACCTTTTATGCTGCCATCCATATGAATAATGAAAAAGGAAAGATAGTGATTGACTCTCGTCCTAGTGATGCTATCGCAGTTGCCTTGAGGGTGGGCGCTGCTATTTATGTAATCGAGGAAGTAATCAAACAAGCTGGCCGTTCTAAAGAAATTATTACGGATGAGAAACCGGAAGACAAAACAGAGGAATTTATAGAGTGGTTAGAGAAACTTGATCCTGATGATTTCAAATATAAAATGTAACTTTTTTCCCTTTTCATCTTCTCTCTCCAGTGTTATTTTATTGTCCTGACATTCACGGCAGTTGTAACCCTCTACCTGCAGAAGTAGTATTTTACCCTTCAAGTGCACTCTTTTTGTTACTTAGTAGCTTCTTCTTATCCTACAAGGAAAATAATATCTATGGAGCAACTTGTTAGGTTTGGGTTCTCTGTAGTTGATCAATCCGATAGAGTGGGGAAGATGTGAAGAAGTGGCAAGTTAAGTATTGTAGCTGGGGCTAGGAGCCTGTCGGAATACCACTTGTATGGAGGCTGTTGAAAAATGTTTGTATGCAAGGCGCACGAAATCCTGAGGAATGAGGCGTACTTATGAGTACGCTGCAATGACGAAGGATGAGTGTAACGCAGCCCTTCGACTTTGCTCAGGGCCGTGAGCTTGTCGAACGGCAGATGGACG
>JAZFSJ010000245.1:0-3736 GCA_036446115.1 Thermodesulfobacteriota bacterium
GACAGTAGTCGGTCACTAAATCCTTCATCTTCGAATTCAGTTTTTAGCGATCGTCCCTTTTACCCAGGTCAGTTACTCCGTACTTATATCCCAGGTTTTTAAGAGAACTTTCTATTACCTGAGCCACATGGTGTGTAGTCCCCGCAGGTGAGGAATATGCAACAAATGCCTTTGGATCACTAATTCCCATTATTTCTTTCTTCCTCAAATTGAGTTTTAACGGTTAATGTTGATGAACACGCAAAAAATCAATAATTAGACGACACAGTAAAAAGCTCCAGATGCAAGGCGCGTGAATCTTTAGGAATGAGGCGTACATAGAGGTACGTCGAATGATTAAAAATGAAGCGCAACGCAGCAGATGGATTTTTTACGAAGTCGTCAATGTTTATAGAACCTCTTTTCCAAATACTCCTCTTCCACTTTTGTAAGCTTATTTCTCCTTCCGGCTAAATATCTTCTTAATAATACAAACAAAATCAGAACAACCAGTCCAGGTAGAACAACCCTTATCATATTCCTATACCCCACAAGAGCAAGCAGGAACGCCAAAGCCACTACCGTTCCTACACCCTTCAAAAGGATTGGGTTTCTGAAATACTTTACCAGCACTTCTTTACTCCAATGATTAAAAAGATTCGTGATTATAGCAAATCACTGAGAAAAAAGTAAGGAAAAATACCTTATCCAACAAAGCATTCTTGACAGATGCCCCCAAGCAAGCTAGAGTTATGGATAATTCATCTAAATTCCACAGTTAAACTTCCAACTTTTCCCAAAAGGATGAAATGAGTAATTTTGATGTAATTATAGTAGGGGCAGGACCTGCAGGCCTGATGGCGGCAAAAACAGCTGCTGAAGAAGGCTTCAAGGTTGTGCTTTTAGAAACCAAAGAACATATTGCCCGATACACCCGCCCCTGCTGTTCCATGTGGATACTCGAACCCGGTTTTCACAATGAAGGATGGTCTTTTGAGGAAGATAAGATTTTCTACCACAGAAACGATTTCGTGGTACCTTACAAGGGTGGCTGGGTAGACCTCTACCGAAGCGTCAGGATCTCATCCGGAGGGCATGCCCTGACTATGGGGAAACGAAACCGTCCCATAGTGAAGGTCATTGATAAGCAAAAACTGTTAGAAGGGTTGCTCAACGAAGTAGAACAACTCGGTGTCGATATTCGCCCCCGGACCACAGGTCTTGAGGCACGAGAGGAACGTGATAAGGTCCAGGTTAAAATACGTCACCACGATACACAAGAATGGATTTCAGGTAAATGGCTACTTGCTGCCGATGGTGTCGATTCCCGCATCACAGAGAGTCTTGGGCTTAACAAGAACCGAAAGATTCTTTTCCGCACTCAGATTACACACTACGCATATGCTAACGTGAATAGCCCTTACGCCGATGCCTGGACACAATTTGTAGGCTTTGGGTTCAACGAAGTATGTGGCGCAATGATCAGAAAACCTGATCAAAATGGTGTAAAACAAATCTATGAGGTGCTTGCCCGACCACCTGAAGGAGTAAAATTATCACAGGGGGAATCCATCAAACGTCTTGTCAGCTCTCCCCTATTAAAAGACTGGTTTAAGGATGCAGAGCTTATCCGCAAGATAGGGTGTCGCTGGGCTATCTGGGAACCCATAAAAGAACCTGCTAGGGGACGTATTATTTTAGTGGGAGACGCACCCTCCTTCCAGGAGGCTGAGATTCAGGGAGCACTTATGTGTGGTTTCCGGGCAGTAACGGCACTCAAAATGGAAACCAGTAGTGAACCTGGCATGGAATACTATAATCGCTTCTGGAAAGAACATTTTGAATTCAATGATGACCGCGTTCTTGAAGAGTGTTGCCAAACTTTTGGGATGGGTAATCTTAAAAATGATCAATTTGATTATCTTTTTAAACTTGCCGAAGGAAAGCTGCTGGATGGGTATGTTAACCACTTCACCTGTGGCAAAGTCATGCTCAACTTTTTTTACAGCCAGCAGGAGAAAATAAAGAAAGAAAGACCGGATATTATTGAAGCCCTTACGATGGTCAATAGATTATCAGTTGAGCAAGCATTTAAGGACCCTGAAGCCATGAACACAAAAAAAGAATAATAATAAGCCTCAGCCTATACTTTCGCAGTCATTCTATGGTATCTATTAAATCCTTTTAACTAAGAGGAGAATTTAAAATGTCAAATGAACTCTACTCAGAAATTGTAAAAAATACTCAGGGCAAAAAGATCTTATTGGTAGGGTCTTCCGGCAACATCGGTGGAAGGGCCCTGGAAATCCTGTTAAAACATGGAAAGGCCTTGTCAATAACGGCCTTTGATAAAAAAGAGCCCAAAATAAAAGAGCTGCCCGATAATGTTAAGGTCTTGAGTGGGAATGAGGCAGATATTACTAATTCGAATGCAGTTGAAAACGGAGTGAAGGGCAACACCATAGTTGTCTGTGCGGTAGGCGTGCCACGATATACCCCATCGGGTGAAAAGAAACTGACTCCTTATGAAATTGAACAGGATGGTATGAAGCATATCGTTGATGCAGCAAAGGCGGAGGGTGTAGAGCAGATTATTTATATAAGCGCTTTAGGTTGTGCTCGAGGTGATAAAATTCCCAAGTTTCATCATGCACATCTTGCCAAAAGGGATGCGGAGAAAACCCTCACAAAATCCGGTATCAGCTATACCATCCTGAGACCTTCTGGATATTTCTTCGATTTCAGGGATTTATTAGCAATGGCAGTTGCGGAAAGATATCACGTGGTCGAAGAAGGAAAGGCAAAGGTACAGCCCCTGCATCAGGATGACACGGCAGCGATTTTAGTTGCATCGATCAATAACAAGAAGACAACAAATAAAATCATTCCTGTAGGTGGACTTGAAACATTCACTTATAGTGAATTAGGGAAATTGTTTGGCAAGGTGCTTAAGAAAGAGGTGAAAATAATCAATTTAGCACCGGATAGGTACAAGAAAGAATACTTTGACAGTGACGTGATTCTCTTCAGGGCAACTTCAGACAGCGTACTCACTAAAAAAGAGCTTGATAATATGAAAGACTTATACCCGGGGCTTAAAATTAAAAGGTTAGAAGACTACCTGAATAATCCAGACGACCCCATGCTAAAAGCCTTCTTCCAAAAAGCGATATAGCGAGCACCCTACAAGTTGCAAATTTCTCCCCGTGTAATAACCTGATTTAATCTGAAATAATCCACAAAACCGAACTAGCTTCCGGAGTTTACACTTGATTTGAGACTGTCGAAAAACCCAAAACCCTCATTTTGAGTTTTGTAACTACTTGATTTGGCTATCCTTAAAATTCACAAAAATGCAAATTTGGACTTTTCCGACAGTCTCTTTAGTAATGTGTGTAATCTCCCTTTTCCGCTGTTTTAATCATCATAGTAGTGTTGTCAAATTATTCCCCTCAATTTACTTGATAATCCACCATATATTGTGCCAATTTAAGACATTATTATTGACACACAATTTTAGTTTTCCTATACTTACCCCATCAAAAAGCGAGCTCTTATCAATCTGTGACCAATGCACTCTATACCGCCACCGGTCAGAGTATTAGAACACTACCAGTAAGCGTTTTCCTGAGACTCTCAATAGGAACTTAGAAGAATAATTACTCGGAGGATTTATGCAGTTTAGGATAAAAGTGAATAGAAGATTTTACACTGTTGATGTTGACCCCCAAAAACCCCTCCTGTGGGTACTAAGAGA
>JAZFSJ010000246.1:0-2657 GCA_036446115.1 Thermodesulfobacteriota bacterium
ACCGCTTTTACCACCAGAGGATGGGTAGTTACACATTTTTCCGGAGGGCGTCCAGAGAGCAGGTTTGGCTTTAAGAGAACCTTCTGCCCCGGGGCAACGAACGCTTTCATTCCCCCTAAGAGGTCAACAGCCTCCTTGACCTTTTGATAGACCAGATCTTCATCATAGGTGGCACACTTAACCAGTGAGACTGGAGTTGATTCAAAAGACATAATAATTCTCCTTTAGAATGGGTAAAGTTGCCGTGAGCTGTAGACTGTTTCTAATCCCGCGGTCCCTAAATCCCTAAACTCTTTAAGGGTGTAATTGATAATTGTAGTTACTACTTCCTACACCCTGTTCCCTGAACACTGTTATTATTCTACGTAAATTCGGATCCATGTGCGTACACTGTCCTGTCTGCGTTTTTGATAATCCCGGGGACCAGTTTGTAAGGTAAACATACAAACATCTCATTATCCTCCAGCCTGGAACGGGTTCTGCCTCCCCAGTCTCCGGTTGAAAAGACAGGTTTGTTCTCCATAAAAGGAATGGAAACAGTCATTATGCAGGCGGGAGCTCCCGAGTAACCAGAGACTACGTTACCGGTGTCAAAACCATATGCGGTAGCAATCATACACATCTGATGCCCGTTTGCTGGAAAAATAATTATATCCGGCATCTTGACCTGCCCGAGGGAACCGATAACCATTCCCCCGTACACTTTAGGGAAAAGGGGAAAGAGTTCTCTTCCCTTCGATATCAAATCGCTGGTAGCAAGAAGTTTACCCTCGCCAACAACAAATGCCTCCATGGCAGCCTTGAACTCTTCTTTGGTGGCCTTTGGCGCCCCGACCCCTACCATGCCAGAACCACCGCAGGCGCTGGCACCTCCGGTAAAGAAAAGGGGTTCTCCCTTACCGTCAAAGATGTCGCCACAAATGGCACACCAGAAATGAGGCCCATCCTCCACAGTAACCCCCTGGGGAGGTTTGTCGACATATTTCATGGCTACTATGCCTTTCTTTAAAGAAAATATCTCCTTTAAGACCTTGTCTATCTTTTTATTGTTGAAATCGGCTTTGGTCTCTCCCTGCCCTATGGCTTCCATGGGGCATAAATTGATGCAGGTCCCGCAGTCTGAACACAATTGTGTGACGAGATAGTCATCTCCCCTTTTGATGATAGCCCTGTTGGGGCAGTTGCTGAAACAGGCACCACATGCAACGCATAGATTCTGATCGATGATAAAAGGCATCATCTCCTCCTTAAGAATTATTCTATCTGTTATTAATTAGGTTTTATTTTCTTTGAACCAGGATTATTATTACGAAGGCCAGATAAGAGATGAGGACAAAGACAAACTCCGGAACATGAACTCCGGGGATAAGCCTGCCCTGTACCAAGAATCTGGCCACTTCTTCTGTCATGATATATACCAGGGTAAAGATGACGGATGAAAGAAAGGCTAATGTTTTCTTTATAGGGGAGAACTTAAGGGGTTTAACCAGAGTGTAGTAGTAAACGATGTAAAAGACAAGGGCGTAGCTTAAGGTCAGCGGGTGGTAAAAGGGAGCGTGGTAAAAATAGTGATTTATAATGTAGAAGCTTCCGGCAACCAGGGTGATGAGTGCATATTTCCAACCCTTATGGTCTGCCTTGAAAAGCCTTTTCCAGATCAATAACAGGAAAAGGTAGGCAATCCAGGTGCCAAAGGCCAACTCATAGAATTGTCTGAAGCCTTCCCAACTTTTATCCATCATGCGACCTCCTGTTTATTGCCGCTTTCTATCTGCTTTTGCAATCCGATAGAAGCGTACTTTTAATGGGAAAAGCATATAAAAAAGGTACTTGTGAGTCAATGGAAATCAGGTGAAAAATATGAAGGGTATCCTTAATGGATTGTTTAAAAGAAATCTGCAACCCGTTTCTCATCTCTCTTGTGTGGACCATCTACTGTGGATGGTTGACTGTCTTTTCCCTCGCCCTGTTTTTATCCTTTTCTTTCCTTTTCTATTGCCTCGATCAGTCGTACTCCCAAGTTGAAGGTCTCATCCATTTTTTCCTTGTACTTCTTTTCGTCAACATTATGAATTGCTCCCACATAGAGCTGATCCACCACATCAATCTCTTCGACCATGAAGTGACCTGCCATCACCTCAAAGCAGGGATCGGCAATACACGCATATTCATCTCTGCCACTTCCGGTAACAATCAGGGATGCCTTCTTTTTAAAGTTTTGTTTTGCCCGTGCATCAGGTATGCCGAAAGTTCCCTTGACCTTGTAAAAGAGGGCAAACCGCCGTTCAATAAATGCCTTCATTACCGCGGGAACGGTGAAATCATAAACCGGTGAGGCCAGTATATAGCCGTCCGCTTCAAGATATTCCTTGAGGATGCCGGCCATGTCGTCCTTGAGGGGGCATTTCCCGATGGGAAGCTCATGGTTGTTATGGACGCATTTGTAGCAGCCACGGCAGTATTTAATATTATACTTTGCAATATTAAACTGTTTGATCTCTGCGCCCTTGCTGGCTGCGCCTTTCAAGGTACTTTCCATAAATTGAGCGCAGAGTCCATTGAGCCGGGGACTTCCCATGAATCCTAGTATTCGCATAGTACTTAACTCCTTTTGAAAGTGAATGGTAGTGGGGTGAGTATATACCGTTTCCCCGATA
>JAZFSJ010000247.1:0-2052 GCA_036446115.1 Thermodesulfobacteriota bacterium
GAAGAGATACGGAAGCTTGCTGAGAGTTCTGCCAAATCTGCTTCAGAGATAGGAAGGCTCATTAAAGAGACCACCAAGGATATTGATGTTACAGTAGAAAATATGGATGTAAGCACTAAGGAGGTCACATCGGGAAAAGAGCTGATAGCCAGTGCAGGGGCTGCTTTAGAGGAGATCATGCAATCGAGTGAAAATATCTCTGCAATGCTCCAGCAGATCTCGGCTGCTTCTCAACAGATGTCCTCAGGGGCCAAGCAGGTGGTAAAATCAGTGGAGGATGTAGCCAACATTGCGGAGGAAGCATCCAGCTCCACCCAGCAGGCCGGCGCCGCTGCTCAACAGATGGTAGCCACTATGCAGGAAATGACTGCATCTGCCCAATCCCTTACCCAGATGGGAATAAAGCTGAATAACCTGGTAGCAGAGTTTAAGACCGGCGAAGATCAAAGAATAGCAAGTCCGGCGCCTCGAACTCCGAGACCCGGGCCTAAAGTACCAATAGCTGCAAGGCTTGCTGAAGCAAGAAAGAAGATGGAGCAAGTAAGGTAACCAGAACCGCATATTTGATACTGGAAACCGGGGATTTGAAACTCGAAACTGGTTGCTGGATGGTGGATCAAGAACAATGGAGATAACGGTTGGAATGGGTGAAATAGAAGTTAAAAAATCGCCCCACCTTCTCATGGCAGTGGGTATCGGTTCATGTATAGCCGTGGTGTTATATGATGGAGATACCAGGATAGGAGGGTTATCTCATATTGTGCTCCCTTACATAGAAGAGGCTCATGATAATTCTCATCCTGCCAGGTTTGCAGATGTTGCCATAGACATGATGATAGGTGAGATGAAGAGGCAAGGTGTTTGCATCCAGAATATAAAGGCCAAGATATTTGGTGGGGCAAACATGTTCCCGGAGATAATTCCCTCCAAAAGCACCATGGATGTGGGCAAGAGAAATATCCTGGCAGTGAGAGAAGAATTAAAGAAGCATAATATTGAAATTGTCATTGAAGAAGTAGGGGGCCAGATAGGTTGCACTGTGCTTTTTGACACCAGTGACGGTTCAGTATTAGTCAAAACTGCCAATTTAGGAGAGAGGAAATATCAATTGGAGATGAACATGGCTGACAAGATAAGGATTTTAGTAGTAGATGATTCAGCATTCATGCGAAAGTTGCTCGTTGAGATGATCGAGTCTGACCCTGAGTACAAAGTGATAAAGACCGCCAGAGACGGTCTGGAGGCTTTAAAGGCTGTAGAAGAATTTAGGCCCGATGTAGTTACTATGGACGTCGAGCTACCAGAGATAGACGGCCTTACCTGTGTTGTCTACATCATGAAGGAATTTCCCACCCCTGTCGTGATGGTTACCGGCTTTAGTATGTTCTTAGGCGAAGAGACCATACAGGCCTTGGAGTATGGCGCAGTAGGCCTTGTACGCAAGCCCAAAGGGCCGATCTCTCAGAGCATAGGAAAGATAAAACAAGAGCTAATATCACAAATAAAGCTTGCCTCGCAGGTGGACGCGAGGAAACTAACACCAGTAACTATAAAAGAAACTAAAGAGAAAGTAGAAAAGCTGACGCTAAAAACTACCAATAAAATAGTGGCCATGGCCAGCTCATCCGGTGGACCCAGAGCCTTAAGCCAGATAATTCCAGAGCTGCCGGCCGATCTGCCGGCAGGTGTGCTGGTGGTACAACATATGCCTGCTGATTTCATTCCACCCCTTGCTAAAAGGCTTAATAGGGAATCGATTCTGGAGGTGAAAGTGGCAGAGGACTTAGAGACTATCCAGCAAGGAAAAGTCCTAATTGCGCCAACAAGCTTTCACTGTAGGATTGAGTCAACAGGAGAAAAGGGAGAAGCGATAAGGTTAGCCTCTCCTGCAAGTGAAGAAAACTTTCATTTTACCCTGGCTGACGAACCTATGATTTCTTTAGCGCCCATCTACGGCAAGAATGCAACCGGGGTGGTCTTGACAGGTATGGGGCATGATGGGACAGAGGGTTTGCGTGCTATCAAGAAATATGGTGGTCACACAATCGCAGA
>JAZFSJ010000248.1:0-2161 GCA_036446115.1 Thermodesulfobacteriota bacterium
TCAGAGGAGTTATTTCAACCTTTTTAGATGCCAGCGCAAAAAAGGAAGGTAAGTTCTAGTTTATCATCTAAATTGGCTGCCACTGCCATGCATCTCCCTTGGAGATAACGTGGCCTAAACCAGGGAACGGGAAGTGAAAGGCGGCTACCAGAGCCTTCTCATTTGCCGCCTCAGCCAATATCCTACGCCTAGTATCCTTAACTTGTCCTGGGTCCAAATCAACTGCAGCATACCAGTCTGGCTGCTCAAGATGGATTGGGTGGAGTACGGTATCGGACACGCATAGTAATTGTTCACTTTCGGAGGAAATGGCAAGCGCCATATGCCCGGGCGTGTGTCCTGGTGCCGCAATGGTCTGTATGCCGGGCAAGATTTCCGTTTCGTAGTCAACGAGACTAAGCTGGCTTTGAATTGGGGGGAGGTTCTTGCGTGCGTATCCCAGGAGAACTTCTCTAGAGTGTTCGTCAAGCTTAAGTTCAGCCTGCTCCGACATCCAGAAATCCCACTCGCCTCTCGAGATAATATAGTGGGCGTTTGTAAAAACCGGGTTGCCCTCGGCATCAGTATTCCCGCCGAGGTGATCCGGATGTCCGTGTGTAAGTATGACCGCATCAATGTCCTCAGGTGAAATCCCCTGGACTTGTAGATGTCGAAGGAGTTTCCCTGTATCTGGACCGAGACCATCAGCTCCTGTATCCACCAGTACCAAGTGCTTCCCGGTGTCGATCACCAGACAGATGTAGGGGCTCATCCATTCTACCCACCGTTCTTCCTGTAGATCGTTTTCACGGAGTACTTGCTCAAGGCGTTGTCTTGGTGCGTTAACGAAAAGAAAGCTAGCGGGGGGCGGGAAGATGGGTGGTGCGTATACGTGCGTTCCATCACTTACCATCATGCATTTGAAACTGCCTATCGTAAACTTATGGATTTCCTTGTTCATCTTCTGCCACCTCCTCAAAACTGACGAACTGGACTCCATTATACAGCAGGACGGAGCTAGAAAGAAAATAACTTAACAATTCGTCAGATTGTTCAATAGGCTCATAAAAAGGAACCTTTTTATCCCCTAGGTAACAATAAGCCCGAAGGTGTCACGGGGTAACATTCCATTTTATTGTTGGACAACAGTGAACCAAAATGTGTGAGATAAATAGGTCTTTCCTGTGACTAAATCAGGAATTTGGTGAACGGGTACTGTCCAGTGTAGATCTGGATGACAAACCTTTAAAAATCAAATTAATTCCTTGCTTCAACATAAGCTTTCAACTGCTTCATGAAGTCTCGTATCCCTCGGCTCAATTGGAAGCGCAGGAGCGGAGAGAGCGGGAGTGCCCACCACTTTAAACCGAATGTTGCTAGGCTCGTGACCTTGCTGCGATTATCACCTAGAGCTTCAATAGTCCACGCATTCTCGATGGACTTCATGATATTTGGCGCACCCGTGAGCACTGCGAAAGTCAGAGCATGAGATGTGCGGTCAAAGTGTGTCAGTTTCTCTGTGATTTGCCCTGCAGCGACCGGGCCAAATGCCTTGATGTCGCATGTGCGTATCACACCGCTTTCGAGCGGACCGTTGATAGAAGACTTTGTAATAGATTCAGCATAGTTGCTGACGTCTGCGAATCCTTCACCGAATACTTTCCAAACGGCAGAGGCAGGAGCATTGATTTCAAGGATTGTTTGAATTTTCATACTAGTTGCTTATGCAATAATGAATTAGCTGTATTTTAGTTAATCTCCACACAAGAGAAAAAGTAGATGATTCCACTTTATCACCTTTAAACAGGTTTTTCAATAAATTATTCCTTAATTTTTCGTTTAGCCAGGAAATTACCGCCCCCACCTTCGGTATCAAAAAACCACCGGTTTTAAACGGTGATTTCCTGAGTTCCCCGGGTAGGACTCGAACCATATACCTGGCGATTAACAGCCAATTCAAAAAGGTGAGCTTAATACCACACTTGAGCACAAGGCATGACACCATATCTCTAAAAAGGAAGGATTATTTCTTGATCAATTGAAAACCTCTTAATACTGAGTAAAACAATCTCAAATATGTGCATAGGCACTATTAATATGAGATACTATTAAGATTAACTGGTCGTTATTTGTAAGTGTAGCTATTTTATTTTGAAATATATAACTGATATTACTACCAGAC
>JAZFSJ010000249.1:0-3326 GCA_036446115.1 Thermodesulfobacteriota bacterium
GAGGAGTTGATCTTATTGCGTATAAGCCATTTGAAGTAAAACAAGTCTTCAAGTTAGTGCAAGAAGGTATGATATTAAAAGATCGGTTTAAAGCAGCGTGAGAGGAAGTCAAAGGACCCACCAAACAAATCTCACTTAGACACCATATACTCCCTACTTATTGTGTCCTCAATCCACCACCAAAAACTTTGAACTACTACCATCAAGGATACCGGCCAGAAAACCGAAATTATCAATACTACGTTTTATAGGTCAAACTAACATTTGTCTGAAGATGGCTTGAGCCAAAGAAAAAGGCAGGAGCCGAAACCCTGCCTTTCTAAGACAAAATAGATTAGTTGTTTATTCAACTTCTTCCACCAACAATTGCAGAATCCCATCTATTGTCTGCTTTACTTCATCTTTGAACGCTTCATCCTTCTCCATTGCCTTAACTATCACAGGACTCCACTGGTAATACAACTTTATGAGTGATTGACCTTCTGGAGTTTGTTTCAGTACATTATCACGAAAATTTCTCATAATATCCGTTTCTTCTGAATACTCACCGTAGATTGCCAATGCGAGACAGGTTGTTCCAGGCATTCCATAGAGCGTACCCCTGACGGCCGAGGGGGCTTCAGCAAATGGCGTGGTATTAAGATTCATAGCCTGCCTGTCATACCACGCAATGAGAAACCTTTTCTCAACCGGATTATACGACACTACACCACTCATTTGCCAATCGTCTCCAGTGGCAAGGGGAATTTCATCCCCTATGGGGGTCCCCGTGTCATCCAGCCATGTGGCGTAACAGTCCATATCTTCTGAACCATACCAGGGTTCGCCTGCAGGAAGACCATCGTCCCGGGTATCAGTCCACGCCATAAAATACTTTTGCTCATCCTGGACATATACTATAGAGGGCCAGTGTTGAATCCTTGGCTCATCGATAATAGTAAAGGCCGGTCCTGCAAGGGTACCGTCCGCGTTAATAATCCTCCCTCTTATACCTACTCCCATGAGGTCCGGTTCATCCAGCGAGTATTTTTTCACTTCCCAGACGACAAGAAATTCATTCTTATCAGGATTGTAGGCCAGGTTGGGGACCCTCGCATCTCCCGCGTCTGGCATGCCGAAATCATCCATTATGGGAATTTCCACAATCATGTTTCCATCAGCGTCCAGCAGGGCCCCGTAAATATCACATGGTTGGATCCAATCAGCTACATTCCTGAAGTCTTCCCACACAACGAGATAGGTATCATTAGACGGATTATAGGCACCCAGCGGGGCGTACATATCCCCTGATTGATTGCCCACCGGAAACGGTCCAGTACGTATATTCCCATCCTCATTTAAAATAAAACCAATGTTATTTTGCCATGAGTTGAAAAGGCCTCTATCACCGTATATCACCAGGTACTCTCGTCCTTCCGGATTGAAAATGACTACCGGAAGGGCTGCATCATTCTGTCGTGGATACAAGGATGCAGGACCGTAGAGAAGGTTTCCCAGATTATCGGTTCTGGTTATGTTCATCTCCATAACACTAGTGTCATACCCTCTGGGGAAAACTACCATGTATTCATTGGTAAAAATATTATGAGTAATTTTGGGTGCATGCTTATGCCCCGGCTCAGGTGGACTCCATTGAAGGGGATCCCCCAGGACAACACCATCCGGTGAGACTCTCCGGGCATCAATGGACTGAAGATCAGGGAGACAGTCATACTCATCACCCGGATCGCAATTGTCTCGCAACGGTCCGGTGGTCCGGTAGACAACCATAAATTCATTGTCAATAGGGTTGTATTCTAGCCAGGGATACCACTGATTGCGGGGACCGACATCAATATCAAAATTATACTTCAGAATTTCCATCTCTTCCCAATTTGCATTGACCTCAGGAATCATGAATAACAACAACGCGAAGCCAAGCACTGCATATACTAAAAACCCTGCCTTTTTCATTTTTCCTCCTTCTTCTTAAAAGATTTTGTTAAATAAACCACAGAGTGCACACAGAGATATTAAATAGACTATATATCTACTATGTATTCTAGTTGTAATCCTTTAGATCATTCACCCCCTTTATACATTTATTGAAAGAGCATCCAGTATCGTTCTATCGATGACAATCCACCTTCTGACCGAATACTACATATTTACATTAGTCGATTACCCCTCCAATTTATTTTATTCCGCCATTTTCTCAATCAAAGGCAACAACCTATCAATTGGTTCTCTGCCCTATCAAGATTGAACAAGAATAGGAGAATTTATATTTCATGTCAAGAATTCATTGATAAAAACTCGCTCTTTGATGGGGGAAGTATAAGAAAATGCCACTTGTGCGTCAATAATAATATTCTGAATTGGTACAATATGTGGGGGCATCTGAAATGAGGAAAAAAGTTTAAGACACTCGCAATATGGTTGAGAGTCTCAATAATCAACCATGCTTGATAATCATGTGATGCTCCCCGCGCACCCTAGTTAAATAAGCTTCGCATTTAACCGGGCAGGCAAGGCGGGGCTTTCTCGGCACCTGCCGGTAAAAGGCCCATGGCGAACACCTCCCAAAAGGTTCATAATGGTTATAAATACTAATCATTTAATAGGAGGTGTATTGTGGAACATTTTGCAGGAATCGATTTACATTCAGGCAACAGCTACACAGCAGTTACTGACAATGACAACAGAAGAGTTTTCAAGAAGAAGGCAGGGAATAATCTACGGAAGGTATTACAAGTACTGGAACCATACCGGGAACAGATGAAGGGCATCGTGGTTGAATCAACCTTCAACTGGTACTGGCTGGACTGATATTTAGAAATTCAACTACCTTATACTTTGCCTCACTGGCTGTTGTGTGGTATAGAGGAAGTTATGTATCATGGAGCTAATGAGGATGGGATGGGGGTATGGTTCAAGAGGATAGATGAGCGGAGCAAAGAGTTTATCAGGATGTTTGTGAGGGATTATCTACAAGGAAGACAGGGAGAGCCAATGTAATCTTAATAAATCAGAGGGGAGAAGTGAAGCAGAGACATCTAAAGATTATTTTTTTAGTAGTCCTCTCTATATTCGTATTGTCTGGTCTTGTGAAAGCATTATATCAAATACTGAAAGAATTATTTTAGAGGATATCCCTCGTTAATCGTTAGGGATGTACAGCAAGCACACCACAAGGAGAGCCTTGGAGAAAAAAATGGTGCCTAACGAGCGTTAATAAAATGGAGACCAAAAGAAGGTATAATCGATATTCCACAAACCTGATGGCTAGATATTCCTTTGATGCAAAAAAGGCTTGGCAAGAATGCACTATCATTAGTATTGGCCGA
>JAZFSJ010000250.1:0-3976 GCA_036446115.1 Thermodesulfobacteriota bacterium
ACTAAATTTGTTTCTTTAGACAAAATTCTATTCTTTACTATTAGAAAAAAATCTCAATATAAAATTTCATACAGTACTACTGATTAAGGCATCTTAATCTCTCAGTTGATCAACTCCATATTTAGAAATCAGCTCGCTCATGGTAAAAACCCGTGAGGGTTCCTTTGCCTTTTCTCTCACCAGGTTTACGGTCTTTTCTAATATAGTTGTGACACCATCAAGATCGGTGAATTCGGTTACCGTCTTAGCAATCTGGGGATGCCTGGCACCAGATCCTCCTACTACTACCTTGTAGCCCATCTCTTTTACGCGAATGGCCGACTCAGGACAGAACTCCTCACAACCACCACAGCGGACACAAATGGTTTTGTTAAAAGTCGGAAGATTATCTCTCGTGGTAATCGCATTTAGACTACAATAGTCCACGCACTTCCCACACCCCGTACACTTCTCGGGGATAAGCTCAACATCATATACCCCAAGAATTCCGAAATCTGAAAAGTAAGGAGAAATACAGGCATTGGTGCATCCTGCCACACCCACCCTGAATTCACAGTGGGGCATCACCGCAGTAGTGGTAAGGTCCATCATGAGGTCCGTTACCTTAAGCTCTTTGAGTTTCTCCCTAAGGGGTGGAATAATCTTTTTCATATTTTCAATCTTTACGTCAGAGGCAGCCCCATATTTGCTGGGACACATCTCGATGGAAAAAAGCTCCTTGGAATCGTCCTCAAAGAACTCTTCCGGCATCACCATACCCTCTCCCTCTCCCCGTGCCATTGCCCTGAGTTTGTGCATAACATCCCGGCCTATTGCAAGCTCGTAGTTTTTATCTGCCTCTGCCACAATCTCAGGGGTTACACTCTCAACTCCCTTTTTCTTAGCCAAACGTTCACATTCAAGCCTGGCATAAGAATTGAGCATAGGGGGAAGGGGAAGGTTTTCTACGGCTTCCTCAGCCTCTTTGGTCCATTGAATCATCTTGAGTCTCCTTTTTTATGTTGAGTAAACTATTAAAGAGATTTTATGGTATCTCATTATTAATACTTTTGCCTTTCTTCGTCAAGGTGATCTGAAGAATATGGTTAACTTCATACCACTACCCAATAAATCTCTTCTTAAATTAAAGGATGGATACAGCTTTGCAAGTATTTGTTTTTATTAAACAATGATTATACTTTTTATTGCAAAAAGCAAACCTCTTTTTTGCCTTTAGTCCTTTCCCTTAACCATGGCTATGAAAAAGGATAACTTTTCCCTCTTCCAAACGTTAAATAATTTTATGCTTTGATTGCTATTATTCCATACTGCCGAATGTCACAAACGGTCAGTTTCGGGCTACGGGTTTTATATCACGGTCAACAACTGGGTTTACTTTTACTTGCCTTTATGATTTAATTTTTATAATAGTACAATCTTTGCTATGACATAATGTTTTTGATTATGGCAGAAAATCCAACACATTCATTATAATGTCTCCAAAAACTCCAAAACCTTCTATCAAGAAGTCTAAAAAAGTCAGAAAGGCATGGTGGATAATCTCGTTTACCATCCTCTTTTTTCTTATTACCCCTTTTATCTGTGTAGTGGGGCTTTATATCCACTACAGTTACGATCTTCCCCGTTTAACTTCCGTTAAAGATTATGCGCCCAAGACAGTCACTAAAGTTTTTTCAGAAAACGGAGAAATAATAGCAGAGTTTTTCGTAGAAAAGCGCTACCTTATTCCCATAGAAGAAATGCCCAATACACTCATACAGGCCTTTATCTCAGCAGAAGACGCCCGGTTTTTCGAACACCAGGGGATTGATTTTGTAAGTATAGTTCGTGCTTTTATTAAAAACATTGAATCGATGGACATCGTACAGGGTGGAAGCACTATTACCCAACAGATTACCAAATCATTACTTCTCTCACCTGAGAAGAGCTACTCCAGAAAAATCAAAGAGGCTATCCTAGCCCAAAGGATAGAAAGATCCCTTAGCAAAAATGATATTCTTTTAATCTACTTAAATCAAATTTATCTGGGTCACAGGTCTTATGGAGTAGAAGCTGCTGCACTCACCTACTTTGGCAAACACGCCTCTGAGCTCAATTTAGCTGAATCGGCCCTGCTCGCCGGCCTTCCCAAGGCACCGAGTGCTTATTCTCCCTTACGTCATCCACTAAAGGCCAAAAAACGTCAGCGCTACGTTTTACAGAGAATGATTCAAAGGGGATATATTACCAAGGCCCAGGCAAAAGAGGCTGAAGATATGGACTTAGACATTACCCCCCCAGAAAATAAAAACATCAAGGTAGCTCCTTACTTCACCGAATACATACGGCAATATTTAGAAAACACCTATGGTACTGACCTACTCTATGGAGGGGGGTTAAAGGTCTACACCCCCTTAAACCTGTTTATGCAAAAGGCAGCTCAAAGAGCAGTCGAGTTGGGGCTTAAGAATTTCGAAGAACGGGAAGGATACGAAGAAGAAGAACCCAGGGTTCAGGGTGCTTTGATTGCTATGGAACCAAGGACCGGTTACATCAAAGCACTGGTAGGAGGAGTGGCTTTTCTCGAAAACCAATTTAACCGAGCTATTCAAGCCCGCCGCCAGCCCGGATCAGCATTTAAACCCATTGTCTATGCAGCAGCACTGGATACGGGCTATACCACAAATACTATTCTCATCGACTCACCTCTGGTCTTTAAGACAAAATCAGATGTGGAATTTTGGGAACCACGAAATTATGACCTGGAGTTCAGAGGTCCCATTACCCTAAGAAAGGCTCTCAGCTATTCCCGTAACATTATAACCATAAAGATCCTGCAGGATATTGGGATTGACTATGCGATCAGCTATGCGAAACAACTGGGGATCACTTCCCCACTTAATCGCGACCTCTCACTTGCCTTAGGGTCATCTGGAATATCCCTGCTGGAAATCACTCAAGCCTATACCGTCTTTGCCAACCAGGGACTAAAGGTCGAACCCATCTTTATCACCAAAATCACCGATCGTCAGGACAATGTCCTAGAGGAAAACAAGCCTAAGTTGACCCAAGCCATAAGTCCCCAAACCGCCTATCTGATGACGAGCCTGCTTAAAAGTGTGGTAGAGGAAGGAACCGGGAGGAGGGTAAGAGCCCTTAAACGTCCCTGTGCGGGGAAAACGGGAACCACTAATGATGTAAGAGATGCATGGTTCATTGGTTTCACACCGGACCTTATTGCAGGAACCTGGGTGGGTTTTGACGATGAAAAACCGTTGGGGAAGCACGAAACCGGTGCGGTAGCAGCAAGCCCTATCTGGCTTAACTTCATGCGAGAAGCACTAGAGGGAACCCCCTTAAAGACCTTCTCTATTCCTGAGGGAATCGTTTTTACTAAAATTGATCCCGAGACCGGTAAACCCCCCACCGCCCAATCGCAGAAAATTATTTTTGAGTGTTTCAAAGAAGAACTTCCTTCAGATAAAAAGGAAGCTTCTTAAAGCAAACTACCAACCGTGAAACGGGTGGCTTTGTTTTTGCGGCCAAAGGCCGTTAAACAAAGGAAGCACGAAAGTGCTAATGTTTCCTTTTGCGACCCCGTGCAAAGCACGGGGTTTCCAAAGCAAACAATAGCGGATGCCATTTAGGCTCCCTACTGCGTGTGGTACACATATCTTAGAATGTTTTTTTGCTTCCAACGGGGAATCCGCGAAAATCTGTGTCCAAATTTAAAAGGGTTACCCTTTACACCGAATAACCCTTTCTTCCGTAACGATTATGTTAACGGGCTCATCATGATCACGATCAACTGGGACCTCCCCAACCACCTGCAACTCAAAGGCTAAAGCCACAAAGCTGCCTTTTTCCCGCATAGATTTAAGGACACCATCATAGAAACCACCTCCATACCCTATCCTGTCCCCTTTATGATTGAAGCCTGCACCAGGGATAATAACCAGATCTATCTCCTTTAAGGTCACGGGTCTCACACAATCAG
>JAZFSJ010000251.1:0-4086 GCA_036446115.1 Thermodesulfobacteriota bacterium
AAGAGGACCGTCACTCCCGATTTGCTCAACCCTCCTGCCGAATCGGATTTTAGTCTTGCAGACTATATAGATATTAATGTGGATGAGGAAACGCACCAGCTCCTGAGCAGCAAAGAGTATGAAGGCACCATGTGCTTTTTAGTGGAGAGCGTTCCCACTAAAAAGAATCTACTCTATGGAAAAAGGATCAGTTGGATAGACCAGCAACGCGTCATACCTTTAAAAATAGAGTACTATGATAAAAAGGGGGGCCTTTGGAAGACCCTGCACATTGAGTGGCAAAATAAAGACGGGTTGTGGTTTTGGAAAAAGGCAGAGGTAGAAAATATAAAAGTTGACTACAAAACTTTTATCAACATCGAAGAGGTGAGAGTAAATATAGGGCTGCTTGAGAGAGACTTTACTAAAGTTTCTCTCGAGACGAAAGAACTTGGTTTTTAACCAGGTACTTGGCGTATGTGCTGTCATCTCTTTATTATAAGGAGTACAAAATGGGGAGACAATACTATGTAATGGCGCTTTTCTCTATAGTGGTTCTATTTGGTTGTTCAACAATGATCAGAGTAGATGCTAAGAGCTATTTGCAAAACCAGGCACTCTATGAGGGGGAAAAAATCTTAATAGCAGTTGATCTGGGAGATGTGCTGGAACAATATGAACTATTTCAAGGAAAACACATCGAAGTAACCGCACCCGTTACCTATTTTGAAAAAAAGGACTCCCCGGGGTGGTTTTTAACCCTTGAGCAGAATGGAAAGAAGCTTCGCTGCTATGAGGATGACTACCGACATTTTGTTCCCCAGAATGCACTCCATATCGCCCGATGGGCAAAGAGAGAAGGAGGCGAGGTAACCGCGAGAGGAAAGTTAAAGCATGGTGGTATAGAGCTTAATCAACTCAGCTATAAAACATTAGTTGTCAATACTAACATTGTGCCACCTTGACTCTAATAGTTGTGGCTTCAGGATGAAGCTCCTCAATTTAATTGCCAAGGTCTCATGCTTTTTTACCCTTCTTCTTACTCCAGATACTGGATTGTCCTGGTCCGCCCGGGTCGCTGGTAAATAAAACCGGTAATTTCCTGCTGTTGGTTGAGTACTGCAGTCAGGGAAAATTCCATATTATTTCTATCGAAAGTCTGGCGGCCGATTTTAAGATTAGTGTAAAATCTTAAATCACCAAAGGTAACGGTTAAACCATCTTCAGTTTCCTTCTTCTCCATCACCGGATAGACGGCAAACCATTCATAGGTTTTAAAAAAGGTAACTTTTTCGCCGAATTTCCGCATCAAGTTGAGATCTGCTTTTTGAAAAAGCTCAAAGGGGGTAAGCTTTGTTGGCTGAAACACATTTAACCTTGCAGCCCGGTAGGAATCCGCATCTTCTACAAGAACCTTCCAGTAAAGTGGCGTCAAAATAGTAGGTGTCACATGAATTTCACTATAAGAGAGCTGTTGTTGTGTCAGACTCTTTTTTAAATATGACTGCAGGGTCTCCCTGATACCAAGGTTTGCCATGGGATAGAGTAAAACCCAGAGCAAACCTGCCACAGCAATGTGCCGTCTTCTTTGTTTTAAACGAAAAGAAAGGTAGAGGAGTATAAAGAGGGCAAGTGAAAAGATGGGATCAATAATAAATACACACTGTATCATGTGTCGGTTATTGGTGAATGGGGCAAATATCTGGGTGCCGTAAGAGGTGATAAAATCCAGAAAAATATGGCTCCCGATACAAAGATAACTCAACAAGATACCTGCTAAAAAAGGAAAGGAGCGTATAAAAATCTTAAAGATACCGGCTAATAATATAGCAATAACCAAACCGCCCAGAAATGAATGGGTAAGACCGCGATGATGCAGGAGATAGAACTCAGGATCACCCAGGCCAATCAGATTATCTATATCAGGTATCCAGGCTGAGAGGACACAGAACCAGAATATAGAGCGACCACGAAATCTCTCACGAATAGTCTGACCACCTAACGCACCGACGGTAATATGGGTAAATGGATCCAACGCTAATCTGTCTCCTTTTTGTGATCAGCCTTCGGGTAAAATGGTAGAGCGCCGATCAGCAAGAGAAATCATTACATAAAATCTCAAACTGCCTTGAACCTTACATTTTATTTTTTATTTGTACTTTCAATCCGCAATCCTAAATCCGAAATCCAAAATGTGAAGGTCTGTGTCCTATTTTAATTCGTGTTTCTTCGTGGGCTTCGTGGTTGCTAATCCCAAATGCGAAGATATGTGTCCTGTGTTTTCACCCTTTCTACTTCTTAGCCAATCCATAAAACGCGTTGTATACCTGAGGTTCTGCGTAGGGCAGTTGTCTACGCAAAGACCGCAGCCTGTACATTGAATGGTTTCCACTGGTTTATTGTTCTTAGCAGAAGCTGCCACATCAACAGACATTTTACACGCATCATTACAGGCATTACAACCGGTGCAGTGGGTGAGGTCAGTTTCGATCTTCTGTCCCACCCTTCTTCCTATCATACCAAGTAAAAACCCCACCGGGCAGTAATAACAGTAACCCCTTCCGCCTATGAATATCCATAGGAACATAAAAAGGAATAATTCCAGGCTGAGATACTTTATTAACTCAACAACGATCGCCAGTTTCATAGGAACGAGTTCAATTCCGAAAAATGTGAAGAAACTCCATAAGAGCATAAGTAACATATTAAACGAAAACAGGAACAGCTGGATTACTAACAGCACCTTTCTTATAGAAGACTTTATCTGTTTTGAATGGGGCCTCTTCTTATTGTGCGGAGTCAAGGGAAGGGCAATACCCATCGATTCCGCATGACATCCGTTAATCAGACAGATCATACTGCAGTGCCACCTTCTACCCAGTAAAAGGACACCGGTAAACATAAAGAGCTGATAACCGAAGTACCCGTATAAAATAATCGTAGGTCCATACATTCCATAGGGCTCTTCAAATCTGTTGACAAAAAATGCACCTTTCGAGAGGAGTTGCAGGGGAAGGGTTAACCATGGAAAGGGCGTAATTGCGAAGTAGAAGTCCCAGAAACGGGTAATCAGTGGGATAAGAATTAAGAATATAAAGGCCATTGTTGAAAAGCTGATGAGACTGGTGAGCCTGAATCGAGATATTTTCCCTTTTTTCTGCAAGGTATAGCGTATGGTAAAAAAGACTCCCAGAATGATAACGGTAGCCCGCAACAGGTTCTCATATAGCTTGAACAGCATTCTGAAAATCTCTAACGTAGCTTCATCCATTTGCCTGGTCATCCCCAGGCCCATCCCGATTGCAGTACCCAGCACAATGAGCACAAGAGCAAGGATTTGAATAATCAGAATATTAATGTTTTTCTTTTTATCCTGTTTCACCATACAAGTTTCGCTTAGCAATTACTGGCAGTACACCCCTATGATTTAAAGCGGACAGTACCAGCCACTGCAATCATCATTACCATATTTGGTCTGTGAATAGGAATAAAAAAAGAAATAGCGGGGTGGGGTGAAGTTTTTATTTTATATTTTTGCAAAAAAGTTGATTGATCCATCAAGATGTTTTTGCTATAACTGGTTAATACTATTGTATGAAAATTTATCTGGAGGGTCTTAAAATGAAAAAGATATTAATTGTTTATGAAAGCAGAACTGGCAATACTAAACGAATGGCAGAATATATTGCTGAAGGTATTCGTATTAATGGAGGTGAAGCGGAATTGAAATCTCTTTCCTCTATTGAGAGCGAAAAAGATCTACAAGGATATAATGCGTATGTCTTTGGTTGTCCCACCTACCATAGAGATATGGCAGAGAGTATGAAAACTTTCCTATTTCTCGCACAAGCAGCACACCTGACGGGTAAAGTAGGCGGTGCATTTGGATCATATACACATAGCGGTGATGCACCGAGCCTAATTTTTGATACTATGGAGCATGTATTTAAAATGACTATGGTTGACCTGGGATCATTTAACCTTAAGGAACATCTTATTGAAACCAAGGACGGAATAACTGCTTGTCAGGACTATGGTAAAGGAGTCTGTCGGAAATTGGGATAGTAGGTAAAAAGAGCTTAGAAGATCCCACATCTTACATCTCAT
>JAZFSJ010000252.1:0-3218 GCA_036446115.1 Thermodesulfobacteriota bacterium
CTCGATACTATACAATAGTTAATAGATACTGGGCATATCTCCGTTTTCTTATTTTGCTCAGCATCTTGCAACCAGTACCCAGGACCATTATAGCCATGTATTCACACACAAAAAATCAAAAAAAATACCCTAAGGATCCAGAAGTTACAAGGCTGCTTTCTCTTTTAAAAAGGAATAGATTCCAACCCAAAAAGAGACTGGGACAGACCTTTCTATTCAAACAATCCATAGCAAAAGAGATTGTCTGTCTCTCTGACATTAAAAGTCACGACCTAGTGATTGAAATTGGTGCCGGGTTGGGGATATTAACTCACCTCCTTGCTGAAAGTGCAGCGAAAGTCATTGCCCTCGAATACGATACCGCACTTGTCTCAATACTTCAAAAAATCATAACGCATAAAAATGTAGAAATCATCCGGGCAGATGCCTTGAATTTTGACTACAGAAAGGTTTTTACTCAAAACAAATCTAAACTGAAGATTATCGGTAACCTGCCCTATTATATGACAAGCCCTTTAATCTTCAAACTCCTAAAGATTACACCTTTTATTGATTCTATAACGGTAATGATTCAAAAAGAGGTGGCTGACAGGGTTGCTGCCCAACCCGGGGGGAAAGACTACGGCACCATAAGTATATTTTCGCAGATTTATTGTGATATCTCTAAAGAGTTAACTGTTTCGAGTGAGTGCTTTTATCCCCTCCCCAAGGTAGATTCTGAAGTAGTAAGGTTTACCATACGTGAAAGGCCTGTGGTAGAGGTCAAAGATAAGCAATTTTTTGAAAAACTGGTAAGGGCTTCTTTTTCTCAGCGAAGGAAAACGTTACTTAACAGCTTAAAAGGGGCTTCCTTTTTTAATCGGGGAAAACAAACGATATTGGAGTCTTTAAAAAACTCAGGCATCGATCCCCAGAGAAGGCCGGAGACCCTCACTATAGATGAATTCAACACACTGTGTCAGCAGATAACATCGATTAAACCTTTCCCCCCACGATAATCTCAGGTATTCTTAAGGTTGGTTGAGCGTCGGAAACAGGCACTCCCTGCCCGTCCTTCCCACAGGTGCCAATTCCGAAACCAAAATCATCCCCCACCATATCAATCTCTTTTAACAATTGAGGCCCATTGCCGGTAAGGGTGGCACCCCTCACCGCCTCTCCAACCTTTCCATTTTCTATTAGATATCCCTCACTCACCTCAAAGACAAAGTCTCCATTTACGGTATTTACCTGACCACCGCCCATTTTCTTTACAAATATTCCTTTAGCTGTAGAATGCACAATCTCTTCCGGAGACATATTCCCTGGCAGAATAAAGGTGTTACTCATACGTGGAATTGGTCTGCTTCGATAAGACTCCCTCCTCCCGTTTCCCGTTGACTGTGTGTGATCCTTCATAGCGCTCAGCCGGTCATAGAGATATCCTTTCAATACACCCTTTTCAACCAGAAGGGTTCTTTGAGCGTTTACCCCTTCATCATCAAAAACATATGAACCCCTTTTATTAGCTAAGGTGGCATCATCTACCACGTCAACCAGAGGAGAAGCTATCTCTTCCCCTATTCTCCCGCTATAAACTGAAAGGCCCATTTGAGTCAAATCTGCCTCCAATCCATGCCCTATCGCCTCGTGAATCATAGTTCCTCCGGCCTCGCTCGACAGTACTACCGGCATTGTACCCCCTGGTGCCTTCCTCGCCTGAAGCATTCTCACTGCTCTTGCACCTGCAATCTCTGCTACCTTTTCAGGTGGATTATCATCGAATAATTCAAAGCCAATAACCCCTCCCACGGGCTCATATCCAGTTTGAATAACATCATTTTCAGTTGCAACAATCTGTACAAGAAACATAGTGGCGGTCCTATAATCCTCTGTAAGGTCACCGGCATTGTTGGCAACAGCTATGCTACGTACGGAATCCGCATAAACAACCTTAACCTGTTTTATCCTTTTATCCCAGGACCGGGCTACATCATTTGCTCTCTTTACCAGAGAAACTTTTTCATCAATACTTACCTCCTGTGGTAATCTCTTAATAGCATGCGCTATCTCAGCACTTTTTTTCACCAGGCTAATATCTTTTTCAAAAACCTTGCCTTGACAGGCAGTACTCACTGCATCTGCAACCTCCAAAAGGCCTTCATTGGTGAGCTGATTGGTATATGCATATGCTGTTTTGTTGCTATAGATAACCCTTAATCCAATCCCCACATCGATGCCCGAGATAATTTTTTCAATCTTTCCATCTTCACACACAATACTGATGGGCTGAACATGCTCGTAGAAGACTTCAGCAAAATCTCCGCCGTTTTTCAACGATGTCTTTAATATTTTAGGAATATCAAAACCATCTAACACTGCCACCTCATTTTCAGATTAATAATGTTTCCTAAGTTGACAGAATCTATCATTTCTCATAGAATTTATCAATATAAACCTAGTTCAAAGGGCAAGATAATGTCAGAGATCAGCCCAAGAAAAGAGATTAAATTCATAGCAGACGCGATGTTAGGAAAACTATCTAAATGGCTTAGAATCCTGGGGTTCGATACTCTCTACTATCGCAACAAGGAAAATGACACACTCCTTGAACTAGCCTTCAAGGAACATCGTCAGATACTCACTCGCAAGACCAGCCTCAAAGAGCGCAAGAACATAAAGAATCATCTGCTCTTCATATATGAGAATGATTCACTAAAACAATTACGTGAAGTGCTGGAATATTATAAACTCACCATAGATCCCCACGAGGTCTTTACTCGCTGTCTTATATGTAATCAAAAGTTAGAAGCATTACCGGCTGATCTCGCCGAAGATAGAGTGCCTGAGTACGTAGCCAATACTGCAAAGGCCTTTTTTATCTGTCCTCATTGCAAGAAAATATTTTGGAGAGGAACCCACCATGAAAACATGTGGCAAAAAATTAAAGCAACTATCAACATCCCACCTTAGGTACTAATCATTTACAAAACCCCTCTTTAAGCAACAACGTATCATCCCCTAATTACCTATTTTTATTGATAAATTATAAATATTCTAGCTTTTTCAACCTTTATATGAAAACATATAAATCTTTAGAGTAATTTAAATATATTCTTTTATACTCAACATTTCTTTAATATCTTACACTTCCCCGCGCAACTCTAATAACTTGTTTTTAAAACACTTTTCTATTTTCATATACAATTAGTACTTTTTAGTACAAATTTACTTCCAAT
>JAZFSJ010000253.1:0-6099 GCA_036446115.1 Thermodesulfobacteriota bacterium
TTTACCGGCAGGTGCCGAGAAAGCCCCGCCTTGTAGGCGGGGATGAATCGGCACAATTCATAAATAATCAAATTTAAACTCCAGGATGCCCCGCGCTGCCTGCCCGGTTAAATGCGAAGCTTATTTAACTAGGGTGCGCGGGGAACATCACTACTTTCCAGTCAATTGTCTTTTATTGTATAGTTCTATTGTATGGTTATATTTCTTATCTTGTTATCGATAAAGGAAAAAGAAATCTTTAGCATAATAAAATACTAATGGTTCGAATTTCATTGATTTTACAAATTTTTTGAGATAAAAAAACTCAATGTACCACTAAAACAATACCTATAAGACTATTTTTATCATGCTCATCTAAACCCGTTTTCTAACCGCTCTACCGGACAGGAACCACCCATAACCTAATTAGACAGAAAGGGAGACACCATGAATAAACCAGTCTTGACTGATGAAGGGAATCAAGTCCTCGATAACATTATCACTATCTGGCCTGCCATTATGCAAAAAGGAAGGAGAGAAAAGATACTCTACCGCCTCTCCCTGATTATGGCTTCCAAGGGTATTACTGAGGCGGGAAAAGGCGAGGTGATTGAGGCAATTAAGATGGTAGTTCCCAAATCTTATGATCCATTTTTTCACATGATGGAGGATATGGAGAAGTTTAAGCGACTTACCCTTGATATCTACGAGGATAGTGAGGCATACAATGCCCTGCCCATCCAGGTAAGAAGGTGGGAGAGAGCTAATAGTGAAAAGCCCTCCAAACCGCCCGAACAGATGAAGGTTACTGCCTTTTGTGCCAGCCCGAGAAAGAATGGAAATACAGACCTTTTAATTGAGGAGGCCCTCAAAGGGGCTACCAGCACAGGGGCGAAAGCAGAAAAGATAATGCTCCAGAAGACAAAAATGGGGTTCTGCCTCGGGTGCAGGAGATGCAAAGACTCTGATTTTGAGGGGATGTGTACCGTTAAAGATGACATGACTGAAATCTATCAAAAAATTATCGATTCAGATGCCATCATCGTTGGATTTCCCATTTATACCGGTAGAGAGTGTGCACAGCTCTCCACCTTCCTCGACAGGTGGGATTGCTTTGAGCGCTTTAAACTCCAGGCTAAACTTAAACCGGGCAGAAGGGCCATGGTAATAGGTACCTGGGGCTATGCCTACATAGATACCTACGACCACGTGATTGAGAATGTGATGGTTGTGCTAAAACTTCACAAGATTGAAACGGTAGAAGCCCTATCGGCCTGTGGTTTCGAGGGGATACTTCATGGACTGGATGAGAAGAAGAAAGGGATAATTGCAAAATTCCCGGATGAACTCCACAAGGCATACCAGGCCGGCATAGGACTGGTGAAAGGGTAGACAAAAAGCAAATTAGGACACAGACTCGCCCCAGTGAAATAAAAAAAGTAGTATCATTTCACGGGGTAAACCCTGTGAAATATAGAGAAAATGTTTGCTGGGCAAAACTCTACAAAATAACTTCTTTTGTTATCTATACGAGACAATCTGTTATTATTTCACGGGGTAAATTCGCCGATAAACGCTGAGCTTTATTTTCTCAAAATATCACACATACAACCTTTTTAAATGGAGCGGATTTATGAAAAAAAGATTCTATAAGAGAAAGGCTTTTTACATTTGCTTAGCGGTAGTTTGTGTGCTCGGGGTTTTATTGGGAGGATTCAACTACTTTCGCACTCCTATTCTTTTATCCCTTTTCGGCGAGAATGCCCACCCTGTAGTTATCGTTTCGGGTACCTGGGAAGAGATGGGATATCAGGTGGGTTCCAGAGAAGACCTTGCTAAGGGAATACGGAGAACCGCTTCATTCATACACAAAGCTTTTCCACCAGATAAAGCCAGTACCTATTTTGACAGGGCGGCACCCATGATACCCCAGAGTATCATGGATCAAATGAAAGGACTTGCCCGGGGATTGTCCGATGCCCTGAGTATTTCCTACGACGACGCGTGGAGAGATGTCATTGCGTGGAACTTTTTTATGCCCAGCACCTATATAAAAAGCTGCACCGCTTTTGCGGTTACCTCACCGGGAGGTGCGTTTATTGCCCACAACACTGATCAAGAGTATATCCATTCCCTGGATGGGGCGGTAATCATCTTTAACCCTGATCAGGGATTGGGTCACCCTTTTGTCTCTTTTTTTCCACCTGGATTCGTGGGGGCTGGTCTGGCTCAAAACCATACTGGACTGGCGGTAGTTTTCAATGCGGCTTTTCCGAGTGAGAGAGATTACGGGCTACCACCGCTGATGATGGTGAGAAAGGTGATGGAAGAGTGCGGATCTTTAGCAGAAACCATTCAGGTGTTTCAATCCTTCATAAAGGAGGGAGGTCGTTTCGCTCACAATGGAGCGAACCTTACCTTCATCGATTTCAAAACAGGTGAGATGGCCCTCATAGAGCTTGCTCCTGATCGAGTAGAGGTGGACCACGGCAAGAGATGGGGAAACAAGAGGCTTGTGCTCACAACCAATCACTACTGTATGATGCCAGAGCGTAACCAGCGTGAAGAATACAACACCAGTTCCTATGCCAGATTAGAACGAGCTCAGATGCTTCTCAGTATTGAGGAGGACTTTAGTGTAGAGAGTATCCTGAAAATCCAATCAGACCATGACGGACAAGAGCAGGGCACCAACCACACCATCTGCCGTCATAAGAATCTCAATTTTGGAACGATCAGTTTTCACCTCTTCGATGATCAGTTTGTCCTCTACTATATCCTGGGAAACCCTTGCCGCTACTGGAAAGATCCAACCGTCCTTCAGACGGTACGTTGGAAAGAGATGCTGGAACAAGGCTGATGCAAGGGCACAGAAGATATTATTGACTAGTTTTAATTAGTTAACACACCCAGCTGACGAATAACGAAACGAACAGCGCAACCGTTCAACGAATAACTATTTTAATATCGATGCAGCTACTTCACCTACCAGCGCCGGATTGGTCGCAACTTTAATCCCTGCCCGCTCCCAGGCCGCAATTTTCTCCGCGGCTGTTCCCTTTCCACCTGAGATGATAGCGCCTGCATGTCCCATCCTTCTTCCCGGCGGCGCAGTTTGACCCGCGATAAATCCCACCACCGGTTTTTTCACCTGCTCTTTCACAAACTCACCCGCCTCTTCTTCCACAGTTCCCCCAATCTCTCCAATGATAATGATGAGTTCTGTTCCGGGATCATCCTTGAATACATCTAAAAGGTCCACAAAGGAGGTGCCCACCAGCGGATCACCACCAATGCCAATGCAGCTTGACTGGCCTATTCCTCTCTGGGTGAGCTGCCAGACCACCTCATAGGTGAGTGTTCCACTGCGGGAGATGACACCGACCGTTCCTCTTTTATGAATCATCCCCGGCATGATACCAATCTTGCACTTCCCCGGACTGATCAATCCCGGACAGTTAGGTCCGATAAGCCTTGTTTTTTTTTCCTTAAGGTAACTCTTTACCTTCACCATTTCCAACACAGGAACACCTTCGGTGATACAGACAACCAGCTCAACCCCTGCATCGACAGCCTCAACGATGGCATCAGCCGCAAAGGGTGCGGGCACGAAAATGCAAGAGGCGTTCGCCCCCTCCTTAGTTACCGCGTCCTCTACCCGATTGAAAACCGGAATACCATCCAGGTTCTGTCCGCCTTTGCCCGGCGTTACTCCCGCGACAACCTTGGAGCCATAGTCAGCCATCTGCCTGGCATGAAAGCTCCCCTCGCTTCCCGTTATTCCCTGCACTACTACCCTTGTGTTCTCACTAATTAAAATACTCATGTTCTCTATCCCTCACTAGTAAAAAAAATCCGAAACATTTTCAATCTCACATCCCATATCGCATATCCCACATTCATACCATTGCTGCTTTGGTAGCGCCTGCCACCTTATCTGCCGCATCGAGAAAATCCACAGCCACCTCAAACTTAAGACCCGCCTCTTTCAGTATCTTCCTGCCCGCCTCCACATTTGTGCCTTCCAGCCTTATAATCATGGGCAGTTTCAGTTCCACCTTTTTTGCCGCCTCCACAATACCGTTTGCGACCCGATCACACCTGAGGATACCTCCAAAGATATTAATTAATACCACCTTAACATTTTTATCCGCCAGAAGAATCCTGAAGGCATTTGCTACCTGCTCGGCAGAGGCACCACCACCCACATCCAGGAAATTGGCAGGACTTCCCCCTGCCAGCTTGATAATGTCCATAGTCGCCATAGCCAGTCCCGCACCGTTTACCATACACCCTACATTTCCATCAAGCTTAATATAGTTGAGGTTATATTCAGATGCCTCAACCTCCAGAGGCTCGAGTTCATCTGAGTCGTACAACTCCTTAATATCGGGATGGCGAAATAGGGCATCATCATCAAAGGTCATCTTGGCATCAAGCGCAATCAGCCGGTTATCCTTGGCGATCACCAGCGGGTTAATCTCAACCAGCGTGGCATCTTTTTCCACAAAAATCTTATACAACTTGGCAATTAAATCTAATGCCTGTTTGTTGAGCTCCTTTTCCAATCCCAGACCAAAGCTAAGCTTTCGGCCATGGAACCCCATAAAACCAGTGGCGGGATCAACGGCCACCTTGAGTATCTTCTCAGGTGATGTAGCGGCAATCTCTTCGATCTCCATCCCCCCGGCCTCTGACACCATGATTACCGGCGCAGCCTGAGCCCGGTCAACCACGATACCCAGGTAGAGTTCTTTTACTATCTCAAGCCCCTCTTCAACCAGCACCTGTTTTACCTTCTTTCCTTCAGGGCCGGTCTGGGGAGTAATAAGATTCATATTAATGATCTTTCCTGCTGCCTGCCAAGCCTCTTCCGGGGTTCCTACTACCTTTACTCCTCCGCCATTTCCTCTGCCGCCGGCATGAATCTGTGCCTTAATCACTACCTTCCCACCCATCTCTCCGGCAATCTTTTTTGCCTCCTCGGGGGTCTTTGCTACCTCACCGCGAGGGATGGGAACACCGTATGACTTTAAAATTTCCTTAGCCTGAAACTCATGTATCTTCATAATATCACCTCAAAGTTCCCTCATAGTGGGCGGTCCACTGTTTTCCCTTCACCACCTCCGTGGTATAGTCAGGTAACACCATAGGACCTATTAACGGATTTTCAATTCCCGCATCCTTTAGCTCTTTCTCAAATTTTACCACATGATCTAATTTAAGCTTTTTTATCTCCACCCCGCCCTTTATATATTCGGCAGCGGCTTTACCTGCCCTCCTGCCAAAGGTCAGTATATCCTGGAGGGAATTTCCCATCAGGCGGTTATCTCCGTGAATTCCCCCTGAAACCTCACCCGCACTGTAAAACCCTTTAAGAGAAGTTTCGGTTTGTGCGTTCATGTAAATTCCGCCATTTTGATAGTGGAGCGTAGGGTAAACCAGCATGGGCTCCTTACTGATGTCAATCTCGTAACGCCTGAACTGGATGAACTTAGCAGGAAGTTCTTTCTCAACGGTGCCCGGCCCGTGGAGAATATCAATCATGGGAGAATCAAGCCACACCCCTAATCTCCCCGTAGGGGTAACGACCCCGTTATTCCTCTCAGTACACTCCCGAATCAGAAGGGCAGACTCTATATCACGCGGCTCAAGAGGGAAGCAGAACTGCTCACCATCTTTATTAAGCACGTGTGCACCCAATCCACGAGTCTTCTCGGTAATCAACAACCCCACGTTCTGCTCCGGATAGGCGGCACCCGTGGGATGATACTGGGTGGAGTGCATGAAAGTAGTCTTCACTCCCGCCCGGTAGGCCATCACTACCCCATCCATGGTTGCACCATAGTGATTGGTAGTGGCAAAACCCCGGACATGAAGTCTTCCGAATCCACCTGTTGCCATAATTACTGTCTTTGCCTTAACTACTAGGTACTCTTCCGTATCAAGACCGTAGAGAATGGCACCGCCACACTTACCCTCTTCATCAAGGAGCAGTTCTACCGCAGGAGAAAATTCCAAAACATTAATATCCTTCGAACGGTTACGGGTCTCGTCCCTGATGATGCGCATAATTTCCGCCCCCGTCATATCTCCCGCTGAGTGCATGCGCTTGCGAGA
>JAZFSJ010000254.1:0-6598 GCA_036446115.1 Thermodesulfobacteriota bacterium
CCTCAAGTCCGGCAGTACCTGCAGCTTTAGCAGCAAGCAGTCCGGAAGGACCAGCCCCTACTACAATGAGATCATACTTTTTCATAGTGTACTCCTTTTGTGATTTTGAAATATTAGATTAATTCTGTAGTGTGTTGGAATAAAACAATATAATCCTTACTCATGTTTTGTAGGCCAAATTTTATTTTCTGGTTATTTGAGCTCTCTATGGTTTTTTTATAGGACTCATATCAAGGGATTCTCTCATGGAGTTGACTGCTTGATATACCTCATCCGGTAGAGCTCTCATCTCTTCCTCGGTATACACCTGCCTTCCAGGTGCACAAAGGCCATTTGGATCAAAGACCCTTCGTATCTTCCTGAAGAAGAGTTGGGCATTGGGACCTACTTCCGGATAAAATGAAACGAGGGGTTCGACAGTAGAAAGGGCCATAAGGGTGTTCCCTACCTTTTCCTTGATAAGACGGGTCATCCCGTATAAACCGCAGGCAGCCGCCTTTTGAATCATCTCAGGTTTTGTAGGATCAGGGTAGTTATCTGTCTCACTAAAACAGAATCGCCCCCTGTCGATAGCATAAATGAACGGGGTATCTTTGCTTCCTCCCCGGTCGGTAATATGGGTTTCGCCGATAGTTTCGAGACAATCAGTCCAGAACTGCTGATGTTGAAGGGACATCTCAAAGGGGCCGACAGGCAGCCAGGCGCTGGCGTACATCCTTCTGTTCATGCGAAAACCGCTGACATGTCTCACCCAGTCAAGGTTCCAGGGAGCAAGCGTCTGCAATACTTCAGGTTTATAGTGCTCTGATAGGATGATCCCTCCTGTCTCTTCTGCAATCTGTCGGACAACCTTTTCTTCGTAGTCGATCTGCTTGGGTGAAGTAATGCCGGCTATTATTACATAGCAGTTGAAAGGGGGGAAGTAGCCTTCTTCCGCCCGTTTATTGGTCATCTCCTGTGTTTGAGAGCAGTAGTAAGCTGAATAGACACCGGTTGCATTAAGGCCTATGGCAGCCCCTGAATGAGAAATCTCGTGGAGGGTTTTAATCTCTGATTTCATATCAGGAAATTCGATCCAGATGAGTTTGTGATTATCGGGGGGAGGGGGGCTATCGTATTTAGGTTCATGAACATCGGGAAGGGAAGGTCTGCCCGCAGTAACTTCCGGCAGATACTCACCCCCTACCCAGGTATGAAGTTTTACGGTGATTTCGGTCACAATACCATTACTGCCTGCACCACCCCTCATCAAACCTAAAAGATCAGGTCCCGGTCCATACTCCCAGAAATCGCCTGCATGGGGAAGAGCGCGGGATCCTACATCCAGGATTTCACCGTCTGGCAGAACCATACGAGTACTTATGAGGTTACGGTTGAGTTGACCGTATTTGAGGTCGGTTTGCCAGAGACCGGCGAAAGAAAACTGGGAGGAAAGTTTGCAAAGGGAGGTAGCTAAAGGAGCGCCGCCATTCCATAATCCCTTCTTCATGGCTTCAGCCTGTAGTTGAGCATAATCTACATAAGCCTGTAGGGTGGCAGCCATATTTTCTTCATCGATATTTAGTACCTTATTCATTCTAGACATGTGTATGCAAAGGGTGGGTGCAGGGGTGGTAACGCTACAAAAGACCTGACCGTTGGTGAAGGGCAGGAAGGGAACCTTATACTTGTTGCAGATCTTAACTATTGCCTGAACTTCTTCTGTGGTTGAAGGGAGGATGATGCAAGCCGGTATGGCAAAAGGGTCTTTGGCATATTTTCTTAAAAAACTTTGTCCGTCTATAGAAAACTTACTGTAGGTTTCTATAACGGATCTTTGCTCAGAAATCCAGCGTTCTCCCACCACTTCTTTTAAAGCCTCGAAAACTTTTTTTTCTATCTTATTGGGAAGGACTTTCTTCTTTTCCTTTGCACCCATCAATTTTTCGTGCTCCTTCGTGTTGTTAAATGGCTTGCATCACTAGTTCAGTTAAATCATAGAGCTTTAAAGGGTTATTTAACTGGTTAAGGGCATCAGATATATTCTGCTCACAGAAGGGACAGCAGGTAACAATACCTTCGGCCCTGGTTTTTACCGCTTCTCCCACCCTTTTTTTTCCCGTTTCTACTGCGAAGTCAATAAAGGCTGTCCTGGCTCCACCACCACCACCACAACACCAGGATTGATCCTTGATTCGCTCCATTTCGACTAACTTAATTCCTGGAATAGAGCGCAATACATCTCTAGGTGGTTCATAAATGCCACAGTGCCTTCCCAAATGACAGGGGTCGTGCCAGGTTAAGGTCAGTGGAATTTCTTTGGTGAGCTTAAGCTTACCTTGCTTAAGGAGATGATCTATATATTCAACGGTGTGGTAAACCTTATAGCGTATTTCAGGAATATCCGGTACCTCAGGATAGTCAAACTTGAGTGTCCGGTAACAGCCGGCACAAGAGGTGACAATCTCTTTTATCCCCCGTTTGTTGAACATCTCAACATTCCTTCTGGCAAGGTTGAGGAAAGTCTCGCGGACACCAATTCTGGCAGCAGGACTGCCACAACAAATTTCTTTATTGCCAAAGATACCCAAGTCGACCCCTGCCTTCATCATAATCTGAGCGGTATTCTGGGGAACTTCTCTTAAAGAGGGATCAAGAGCAGCGGTACAGCCAACAAAATAGAGGGTTTCTACATTCTCCTTGTTTATATCTTTTAGCTTTAATCCTTTTGCCCAGCTGGCTTTCTTGCTTCTTGGCTGCATCCAGGGATTATCATACTGTTTGATGCTTTTGATGAGGCCTTGGTGTGCGGGCATGGGACCAATGCCATCTTCAACCAGCTTAGCACGAAGGCACTCGGTTACCTTAAGGGGTTCCTTGTCTTGTAGCCGTTGACAGTTCATCTCACAGGCACCACAGGTAGTACAGAGATAGGCAATCTCTGATAATTCCGGGGCATCTTCATAGTCAAAGTCACCCTCAAGCAGGGCGCGGGCAATGTGCATTTTACCCATCCCTGAGTAGGCAAAAAATCGATACTCACCAAAAGCAGGACAAACTTCTGAATACTCCGCACTCTTTACATTCCATCCCCAGTGATTTTGACACCAGTTGCAGCGTGCACAGCCCCATACCTGATCTTTGTAGTCTTCTAAGGTTTTTTCAAAAAATTTCTTTTCCACAAAATCCTCCCTAGAAACAAAGCTTGCCTGGATTCATAATATGATGGGGATCTAGTTCATCTTTTAATTCTTTAAGCTTTTTAGTGTATGCGCCTGTTCTCTTATAGATCATTTCTGCCCAGGCGCCATAGGGTCTATCAAAAAGGGCACCTTTGCTGATCAAAGTCTCACTACACTTTAACCACAGTTGTTTTACCTGTTCGAATTCTTCAGGGTTTGAGGGATCACAGTGAAGGTCAAATTCAAGGTGGACTGCCCTGCCTCTTTCTAAGGGAAGGAGATAACCTCCGATATATTTTAAGGGGTAATTACTTTCTTTACATAGGTTATAGATGATGGATTCGAATTCAGGCACCCGTTTAAGGGGAGATTTGAAAGAGAGGTTGTGGACTGATCCTTTATGGTTGAATTTTTTCAGGATGTCCCAGGGTCTAAATAAAAATTTTGATAGGTATTCATCGGCATTTTTTAGAGAGGGGATGTGAGTATTAGCTGTTATACTTAATTGGGAACAGATGTTCATGAGGGCTTCTCTTTCATAGGTGATCTTTTCATCAGGGAGCCTGGGGGGGCCGGGCAAACAGATGGTAAGTGTCCAGGGAGGTAAATTATGGAGGAGAGTTTCAAAATGGTCAGAGGGGGTTTTAACGGCAGGAAAGGATTCAGGAAGGATCCAATCCTTGCAAAAGAGTGCAGCAAGATTAAAGCTATTGAGGAGAAAACATTCCAACCCGATTTCTCTTCTCTGGATTTGCTTAATAGCCTCAAGGCTGTCGGCAAGAGAAGAAAAAGTGATAAAGAATATCTCCTGCTTTTCAGGGAGATACTCTACTTGAACAGCCATTTTGGTCAGTATGCCAAATGTTCCCTGTGCTGCAGTCCAAAAGCGATAGAGCAGGGCTCTCACCGGCCCCAGATGAGAGCCTGGTCTTCCCCCCGATGCCCAAAGCCCAGTACGGAAGAGCTCTCCGTCAGGCAGGATGATTTCAGTGTCCAGCATCAGATCGTTGCCATATTCGAAACTTGCTGCCGCCAGTGCAGGATCTCTTTCCAGGGTGCTTGAGAGGGCAGTCCTTTTAGGGGGAACCCCAAGAGGGATCATGGCTCGTAATCGTTTTTTGGCAAGTTCATCTTGAAGTTGTCCATAAGTGACTCCAGGTTCTATTACCGCTAACCAATTATTTTCATCGATAGTAAGAATCTTATCCATCTGAGAGAGATTAACAGTAATACCTCCCTTACTGGGAACTGCTGCTCCATGTAAATTCAATCCGGAACTAAAGGGAACAAGAGGTGTTTTAGTCTTATGGGCAAACCTTACGAGCTCTTGTACTTCTTCTGTTTTTTGAGGAAAAACGACGAACTCAGGCTTGCAGGGCGATACGAAACTCTGGTCTTTGGAATACTTTTCCAAGGTATCATGATCGTCAAAAACATTCTTAGCCCCAACAATATTTTTGATAGAACTCTTTGGGTTCATCAGTGTCTCTATTCAATGAAAAATAGGATTATTTTAATTTGTTATGGTTACCATTGTTTACTAGAGTTTTCAAGCCAAAAAGCACTTTTTGAAAACTGATCATAAATTGTTAAATTATTGTTTGCTTTGAAAACCCCGTGCTTCGCACGGGCTCGCAAAAGGAAACGATAGTCACTTTCATGCCTAATTTGTTTCACCCGTACTGGTAAAACAAAGCCAACCCGTTTTGACGGGTGGCCGTTTACTGAAAGATTTTCTTGAATACACATATGAAGTCATATATAATTATAAATCAGAACAAGTAGCATTGAAAAGCAAAACGGGTTTAAGCTTCATATATATGTAATTAAAACTGAAGGGGGAGTATGTTAGATTTTATTATTAAAGGTGGAGTTTTTATTTATCCCATTATTATTTGTTCGATAATTTCGCTCACTATATTTATGGAAAAAATATGGTCATTGAAAAGGAATAGGGTTATACCGGCAACCTTTTTGGATACTATCGAACGGTTGCTAAAAAAAGAGGATATTGCTGAAGCTCTAAAATTATGTGGGGAAAATAGCTCTTCCATATCACGTATTTTTTCTGCGGGGATAAAGAATTATGGTAAAAGAAGAGAAATTATTAAAGAGAGAACCGAAGAAGTCGGGAGGAGGGAGGCTGTTGTTCTGGGAAGATATGTTGAAGCATTAGCCACTATAGCCAGTGTAAGTACACTTTTGGGTTTGCTGGGAACTATAGCAGGAATGATTAAAATTTTCTCAGTGATATCTTTGCAAAGTGTGGTGAATCCTAGCACGTTAGCAGGTGGTATTTCGGAGGCATTGTATACAACCGCAGCGGGATTAACGGTCGCCATTCCTACCCTTATATTCTATCGATATTTATCAAGCAAATCGAATTCATTAATTGTTGAGATGGAAGAGTGTTCTGCCCAGATGGTTGAATTGATTAAAGAGAAAGAGTAATCAAAAGAGGATTTACATTCCAAATGCAATTTAAGGAAAAAACTGACTTCGACGCTCACCTGGATATAACCCCCATTGTTGATACAGTATTTAATCTACTTATATTTTTTGCTCTTTCTTTAAACTTTATTGTTACCCCCGGAATAAAAGTTAATCTTCCTGAATCCTCAACAGAAGAGATTGTAAGAGAAAAGGAAGAGATTGTTATTGTAATAAAACAGGGCAATGAAATATTCATTAACAACAGCTTGGTATCTATTGAACAACTTTTTTTAATCCTTAGTGAATCAGCTCAAAGGAATAGAGAAACACTGATCATTATTCAAGCTGATCAAAAGGTATCACATGGCAGGGTAGTAAAGGTAATGGATACAGCTAAGAGAGCCGGACTTACAAGATTAGCAATAGCTACAATAGTGATGAAGGAAACAATAGCGAAAGGACGTTAACAAATGAGGTTTTTGAATAACACCTATAGTTTCCTCATAATTCTAGGATGTATGCTATTCATCCTGTTATATGCATGTTTTGGGGAGAGGGGGTTAATAAGAGCACTTGTTTTAAAAAAGGAGTTAAAAGAAATAGAGAGTTGTAACCAGAACTTAAGAGCAGAAAATGTTGCATTAAAAGATTCAATATACCGTTTAAAAAATGATAAAAGGTATATTGAAAGGATCGCGAGAGAGGAACTGGGTTTAGTGAAAACAGAAGAATTGATCTACTTTTTCGAAAATAATTGAAATCCTTCCTAAAGTGAACTATCAATTTCCTCATTACTCATTAATTAGGTTTTACTTCATAAGATTACCAAAGGTATTCCCAAGATAATTGATATTACTACAATTATAAAATATCATTCATATTCAAGTAGTTGTACTGTAGTATTAGTGATAAATTATAATAATTTAATATAATTTATTATTATTATTTGACATATGTAAAAAAAAATATAAAATTTTATTCAAGTAATGTAAATGTTCTTCCGA
>JAZFSJ010000255.1:0-2133 GCA_036446115.1 Thermodesulfobacteriota bacterium
TGCCTCCTAAATACGATACACAATGCATGATTCATGATGCACGATGCAAGATAAAAAGAAGTCAGTTGTCATTATCATTAGATTGTAGACTGCCTACACTTAGTATCCCTGATCTCTGTATCTTATATGTTAAGATGATTGACATTTATACAGTAGTATACTATAGGAAAAGGCAGAATCAAAGGTAGTATTTTACATGTGAGACAATTTTCATGAAAAAAATCTACTACATACTCATCTTATGCCTGGTAGGAGTAGCAACTTTTTTATATCCTTTAAACAGGAGCAGCGGGGAACAACCATTTCCCAGGCCTCGGGGGGCAGTAAATGACTTTGCTTCTCTTATTCCAGTAAGAGAAGAACGGATGATGGAAAACCTTTGTAAAGAGGTGTGGCAAAAAACAAGAACCGCCATCGTAGTTGCTACCGTAGATACAGTCGGTGACAGTGACTACGAAACCTATGCCAATGAGCTCTACGCCAACTGGGGTATCGGGGAAAGGGGAAAAGATAAGGGCGTTCTAATCTTCCTCACCAAAAAGGAGAGGAAGATTAGAATCGAAACAGGATACGGGGTTGAAGGAATCTTGCCGGATGGCCTGGTGGGACAGATCCGAGATGAAAATATCGTTCCCTTCCTCAAAAAAGGAGAATACGGGAAGGGACTTTTAAACGGCACAATTGCCATCTCTCAAATAATTGCAAGAGATGCCGGTGTGAAAATCACCGGTCAATCTATCTATACCCCAAGGTCTAGATCTCGCCCCCAAAAGGTCAGTTTGGGGTCCAGACTACTTTCCTTTCTCTTCTTTATCATCTTATTCTTTGTATTTATACGCAATCCCTTCCTCCTTCCCTTTCTCTTCCTGGGAATGGGAGGAAGAGGCGGCGGACTTGGGAGAGGAAGTTTTGGTGGTTTCAGTGGAGGGTTTGGTGGCTTTGGAGGGGGCTTAAGCGGAGGAGGAGGGGCCGGAGGAAGTTTTTGAAAGCAAACAGAAACACAAAATTACACTGAAAATACTGAAAATTATTTTTTTCTGTGTGCTTCTGTGGCAAATTTTCACACTATAGAGGTATGAAATCATGGCTAAGATACCAAACGACCCCAAAGAAATATTTGATGAAATAACCAAAGACTATCAGGGTATCTATGGGAAAGATCTCACATCTATTATCCTTTATGGCAGTGCTGCCAGTGGGAACTACATCCGTAAAAAATCAGATATCAACTTCCTTATTGTCCTCACAGAGGAAGGCATCAATCAGCTAAAAAAGTCTTTTAAGACCGTTGTAAAATGGCACAAAAGAAAAGTAAGCATTCCCCTCTTTCTCACAAAATCTTATATCTCCTCCTCTTTGGACTCCTTTCCCATCGAATTTCTTAACATGCAAAATGGTTATCAGTCAGTTTTTGGTGAAGATGTACTTAAAGAATTACCCTTCAACAAAAATCATCTCAGGCTCCAATGTGAGCGAGAACTTAAAGGAAAACTCTTGCAGTTAAGACAGGTTTATCTGGAAAGCAGGGGCAAGACAAGAAACTTAAAGTTTATTATTGAAAACTCTCTTACTGCCTTCCTCTCTATTTTTAGAGCATTGCTCTATCTCAAAGACAAAGATATTCCTGCTGAGAGAAAGAGTATCATCTCTCTCATTTCTCAAGAAATGGGTGTAGATGAACAAGTATTTCTAAACCTTCTAAAGGTAAAGGAAGGAACTCTAAAACTTTCTGCGGAAGCACTTAACACCCTTTTTGAAGACTATATCAAGGAAGCAAGGAAATTATCCTATACCGTTGACCAATTAACGCTTTAAGAAGAAAGGAGTTTATCATGAGCAGGGGAATAAAAATACTACTCATTATTCTTGGGATCATTATTCTTTTTGGGCTTATTATCTTTTCTTCCATTAAAGGTACATACAACAGCCTCGTCATGCTGGATGAAGGAGTAAAGGCATCCTGGGCTCAAGTGGAGAACCAACTTCAGCGCCGCTTTGACCTCATACCTAATTATGTCGAGACGGTCAAGGGATATGCTAAACACGAAAAAGAATTATTTGTCAAGGTCACAGAGGCCCGTTCTAAGGTCGGAGGAGCGGCCAATATCCCGGACAAGATTAAAGCCAATAATC
>JAZFSJ010000256.1:0-2992 GCA_036446115.1 Thermodesulfobacteriota bacterium
TGCTTTGAAAATCCCGTCTTCACCCGGGGTCGCAAAAGGAAACCTCAGCACTTTCGTGTTTCCTTTGTTTCTCCCGTGCGGGCAAAACAACGCCCTGGCCGACACGAGTGTCAGCTCGGGCAGGCCACCCGTTCCACGGGTGTTAGGTTACCGGCAGGTGCCGAGAAAGCCCCGCCTAGTAGGTGGGGATGCCCCGCGCTGCCTGCCCGGTTAAATGCGAAGCTTATTTAACTAGGGTGCGCGGGGAGCATCACTTAAGAAAGGTTCAGCTGCTGCGGGGAAATAAGATAACTCTGTGTGAGGAGAAACAGTGAAGAAACTTTTTCGCTATCTCATGATTTGTTCAGCTTTTGGCTTGGCGCTCTTGATGACGCATTATGGCATTTCTGCAGAAAAGGCCGGGGGGGTGATCAAGTCAGATAAGGCAAAGACTGGTGGGGAGTCTATACCAATCGATGCCTCAGCAAGAATGGGGCCCAAACATCCTGAATACGATCTAAGCATGACCTGCACCGAGTGCCATCCTACCACCCTTGATGCCTTTTCTACTGCGACCACCCTCTATATAAATAATTTAAAAAGGCTTGAGCGAGATGAGATATGGAAAAGGATCGAGGCCTTTCTTCCTGGAAGAGAAAGGTTTGTACTGGCCACCAGCTATGGTAATAGACCCACAGCAACCACCATCGACTTTGTGTTAGATCCTGTGGAAAAGATATCCTATGCAGTATGTGAAAAGGGTACGCAGAAGCTGGAGCAGATTAGAGAAAACCCTGCGGTCAGTATGGTATGCTATGAGGGCTGGACTGTTACTGATGGTGGGAAAAAACAGTGGAAAAGCGTTCAAATAGAGGGCAAGGCGGAGGTGGTGTCCTCAAGTGACCCCAGATTCGGAACCTATCTTGATAAGTACCATTTAGTTCGGCTTTCCAAGGAGAGGGCAAAAAAGAGGATGGATATTTTGAGGGTAGTAATAGAAAAGGTAATATTTTTTGATTCCACCCTTCTAAAATCTGGGTTTTCCCTATACCAGATGTGGGAAAGGGGCAACAACCCGTGAGGAGGTGACCTATGGGAAAGAGTAGAGAAGAGATAGAAAAGGAAATCATTTCATTTTTAGATAGCACCAGCACCAAAAAGGGGGATGGCACCTTGCCGGGCTGTGGGTTAAAACACGGTAACGCCTGTGCCCTGGGAACATGTAAGGATACTATCCCCCGGGTGACACCGGTTGATTTTTTCAATGATGGATTGACCATATGGATACTAGGCGACCCCGGGGGGAAATTGGGAAACATCCGCTCTAATCCCAGGGTGGCAGTAGCTATTTATACCCCCATGGACCATGCTAAAGAAAACCGCAGCCTTCAATTGTGGGGAAAGGCAACCCTGGTAACAAGGCGCCACCAGGAGGAGTTACTCAAGGAGACCGTTGAGAAATTCGGCATCCTGGGAGCAATAAGGAAGACTATTAAGGCCAACATGGCCAGCTGCACAGATGAAGAGCTTGAGTCCGCGCTGGATAAGCAAATGGATAAGATTACCCTGATACAGATAGAGGCAGAAAAAATAACCCATTTGATCATCCGCCCTGGTGAGGGCCCGGAAAAATTAGCTTGGGAGAAAGAAGGGACATAGGTGGCTGTTGCCCAAATCCCTTTTAGCGTTGTTCCAAAACAGCATGTGAAGAGTTTATGTATGATTGCGGTAAGGAAAGTAGACGATCAGAAGCTTGATGAGGTGATTGCGACTCTCATAAAAGAAGTCGGGTTCGCTCCGGATAAAAGTAAGGGGATCTTCATTAAACCCAATGTGGTGATTGGTACAGGGGATTCTTCCATCATTACTTCACTTGCAGTGGTTGAATCCCTGATCAGGTATTTCCCCGGCTATAAGATCACTATTGGGGAGAGGAGTGCAGTAGGGATAGATACCTATCAGTCCCTGGAAAGGTCGGGATATGTAACCTTGGCAAAAAAGTACGGGGTTGAAATAGTTGATCTGGGTCAGGTTGCCAGGGTTAAGGTGGAATGGGAAAGGGGTTTTCTAGAGCTTCCGCAACTGATTTTTGAGAACCACTATATAAATCTGGCTAAGCTTAAAACCCACTTTCTTACTACTGTTTCGCTTTGTGCCAAGAATCAGAAGGGACTGCTTTCGGTAAAAGATGCCAAGAAGTTCCATTTCATAGGGATTGACCAGGCCATCTGTGCCTTGGGAAAGGCGGTAAAGCCTGACCTTAACCTCATTGATGGTATAAAGGCATTGGAAGGAAATGGGCCCACCACTTTTGGGAGGGCAAAAAAAATGGATGTTTTGATAGCAGGTAATGACCTCTTTCAGGTGGACTCAGTTGCCTGCCGGATTATGGGCATTGAACCAAGAGAGGTAAAACATCTCATTCCTCAGCAGGTACCGGGACATTTACTTGATGCCGTTAATGCTCTTACTTCTCCTTTTTTAAGACCGGAACTGAAGGATTGTCTCACGGTGGAAACTGTCCACTTCCATAATATAAGGAACTGCTGCTCGGGCTGCATGCTGGCTATCGATAATGGAATCAATTGGCTGATGAGTGAAAGAAGGGAGTTGTGGCTAGGGTTATCAAAAAGACTTGCCGGGGGTGAGACGTATAACATTTATCTAGGGAGAGGAAATCATCTCAACCTGGAAGACTCCCCGTCTAACGTGCGGGCCTTTGGAGGTTGCTCCGCCCATTTTGCCAGACGTAACCACCTTCCCTACATAAAAGGATGTCCACCTGCCCCCGAAGAGATTATTCGCCTCTTTGATATCTCTTGAAAATATTCTCTCATTGTTTGCTTTTAAAACCCCGTGCTTTGCACGGGGAGCATCACTTATCCACAGTATCCATTCTCCTTATACCATGTCACGGTTTTGTCAATGGTTTCCTTTAAGGGAGTTTGAGGCAACCCCAGTTCATTTATGGCTTTTGCTGAATCCATCTTTTTAAAGAGGTGTAGGACCTGAA
>JAZFSJ010000257.1:0-1969 GCA_036446115.1 Thermodesulfobacteriota bacterium
ACTCCCAACCTGGCCGCGGCACTCGAGCTATCTTACTGGCACCACTCAAAGGCATGAAAGAAAGTTTAAATGGGAAATAAAATACAAATCAATTGATAAAATCGTGTAAATAATAATACAAGTCTAAAACCCTATATGTTGGGGTCTCGATCTCTTCACTGAAAATCAACACTACTACCATCAAGGACACCATTCAGAAAGTCACAATTATCAACACTACTGAGAGTATGTGATACTAAGAGATTATTAACCCTCTAGTAAATATTGGGGAGTTTTTATTTGACAACATCTTGTTTCTATGCTCTAAGTGAAGTATCAGTAGGATATTAACCATAGGTATTTTGGAGAGGTAAATCTATGGGAACGCTAACCCTACTTTTTCAGGTATAGTTCTGAGAAGATGGGTTTTTTTATCTTTGCTCACTTAATTCAGAAAGGAGAATTAAATGAAAAAGAAGGGAGTTTTCCGGTATGTAAGTTTGTGCTTCACGTTGTTATTGTTCGTAGTTCCTGATGTCAGTGCGAGTTGGGAGGATTATGAAGTTATGAAGTATAACTTTGATATTAGCACCGGTCCCCGGTATGAGAGTAATGTTGAAGTCGAATACAACCCCATTGAGAACGAATTTATCGGCTTGTGGGCTACAAACGGGCCACTGAGAGACGATTGCGGACCAGGTGATATGTATGAATGTACTAATAGCTTTAAAAGCATCGATGGCCGGAGGATCTCGCCGGACGGTGAAATCCTAGGGGACCCAATTCAACTGAGTCCCCCTGAACTGGGGGAGAAACATGGTCCCAGGTTTGCTCATAACATTTTTACCAATCAATATATGTTAGCTATGCCCATAGCACCAACTGCTCTAGGGGCAGATATGCAAATGTACATAGCCGGAATAGACAGCGTTGGAAATTTTCAGTACGGGCCTAAACTCTTGTATGACGTCGGTGGGGGTTTTGCGTTCCTTCCGGAAGTCATATTTAATTCTGTAAGAAGAGAGTACCTGGTAGTATACAATGACTACAATGTTTTCAACGTCTACCAGAATAACGTTGGTTTCATCTTGGATGAGAATGGGAACCCAATCCATGGGCCATTTCCGGTTGGCAATCACGTGGGAGATGCTTGGCGGGGTGCACAGTTTTACGCTTCACGTGGTACCTATAATCCGACTAATGATACTTACCTCGTTGTGTGGGAAGATTTCAGGTATGCGACTGACTGGCTCGAATGCGATATGTACGGGACGCTTTTGGACGCTGATGGAAATATGATTGTTGAGAGTCCTATAATGGATGACCACGGTACGCTAGGCATTGCGGATCAGAGGGTTCCTGTTCCCTGCTACAATCCGAACAGGAATGAATTTCTTGTTGTCTGGAGGGATTTCAGGCCCTCACTCGACAATTACGGGATAATGGGAAGATTTATTGGGGCGGACGGGACCCTTAAAGGACCGGAGTTCGTTGTTATCGATCCACCAGGGATGCAAGGTATTATGGAACTGCTGTATATCGAAGAGGAGAAAAAGTATTTTGCTAATTGGACTGATACCCGAAACGCTACCGAACCTGGGCTGTTCTACTTCCTTTCAGATAATGCTGACATTTACGCCATATGGCTGGATGAATCTGGTAGTCCAATAGGGGATGAAATTCCCATTTGCGTTGAGCCTGATGTGCAAATGCATGCTAAAATGGATTATGATCCGGTTAAGAAAAGGTTCCTCATCGCATGGTATGACTACAATGCACCGAATGATTATGGAGCTGAAGATGAGCCAACAGGTATATCGTCGGATGGTGACATAAGGGGTACAATCTACGGGGTACCCCAAACAAAAAATCCCTGTCTATCATTGAAAATCTACGGTGATCATTCAGAAGAAGTTGAGCTTCTCAGATATGTCCGTGATAGTATATTAAGCCAAACTCCTGTGGGCCAGGAGATCATAAGACTATACTA
>JAZFSJ010000258.1:0-3365 GCA_036446115.1 Thermodesulfobacteriota bacterium
AGGATAGTTATGTCCACCCCCAGGCGACCATTATTGGAGCAGTGAGTATCGGAAAGAAGTGCTTCATTGGCCCGGGGGCGGTTCTAAGGGGAGATCTTGGCGAGATCGAGGTAGGAGACGGAACCAATATCCAGGATAATTGCGTAATTCACGCGGATAGGAAGGTGGTTATTTTCCAAAACATTATTATAGGCCATGGAGCCATTATCCATGATGCGATTTTGAAATCACGGGTTGTGGTAGGAATGGGGGCTGTAGTAATGAACGGCGTAGTGGCTGAAGAGGATGTTATAATTGGAGCTGGCTCAGTGGTCAAGGAAGCCCTTAAAATTCCCAAGGGGAAAATCGCGGCGGGAAATCCGGCAAGGGTAGTCAAGGGAATACACGAGGGAGGAAAGCAGAAGTTTTTAGACGGATTAAACCACTATAAGGAACTTACTGAAAGATATAAGAAAGGCCTTAAAATGATAGAATAGTCCACGCTCTGCAGTCCACAGAAAGATAAAGGAGTGCTTCGCTTGATGAGCAGCCCCTTGGGCTTTGAGGAGCGTTGCACTTGAGATAGAAAGCGATCCGGGATGTGAGATATAGGACGTGACAACTGTCCGCTGGCAACTGACAACCAATAACTGACTATCCCTTAAGTTCTCCTTTGAAAACCGCTCCCATCTTCTTTAGAAAATTGACAATAAAATATCGGTGACAGGCCTTTCCTTTCGAATTGCAGGTACAAATCAAAACAATCCTTTTCTTGCTCAATACAGCGTCCCAGGTATCCGGGTGATAAGTATAGCTTTCTTTCAGGAACTCAAAGTATGCCTTTTGAAACTGGTCTTCTGTTATATTCCTAAACCGATAGTCAAATAATAAATGTTTAGGGGGTACAAATATAAAATACCCCCCATTAGCTGAGACATCAATGCGATCATCCCCTTCATAGGCCATATCCGCCGTATACACATAAAATTTATACTTCCCCTTAAGCTGCTCAAAGAATTTTTTTTCAACCTGTAAGGGGATTGCTCCTGCTCCCATTTTCTACTCCTGAGCTAAGTTCAATTTTGTATATTATAACAAATAAATTAATAAAAAAATATGATTTAAGTCATATAAATGACAAGAAAGTATAAGTGATTTTATCTTGACTGCCATGCAATCAAATGTTATTTAAATACCCTAGTTTATAACTCTTTTCTCCGCGAAAGCAGATTCCCAGTGAAAGTTCAGCTCACAACAGAGAATGCAGAGTTCTTTAAGATTATAACCAAAACAGTTTATTCATAATAGAATCAAACTATTTGTTCTGTTTTCTCAGCGATCTCTGCCTCCTCCGCGGTGAACAATTACGATTACAAATAAAGGAGGATAGTGTATTGAAGAAACTAAAGGTTGGCATTCCAAAAGGCAGTCTTGAAAAGGCTACCATAGAGCTATTTAAGAAATCGGGATGGAGAATATCAATAAGTTCCAGAAACTATTTCCCTGATGTCGATGATGATACCCTCTCTTGCATGCTCATCAGGGCACAGGAAATGTCTCGCTACGTGGAAGACGGAACCCTAGACTTAGGATTAACCGGCAAAGACTGGATTAGAGAAAATGGCTCAGACGTGGTAGTGGTGCAAGACCTCATTTATTCCAAAGTCAGCCAGAGAACTGCTCGCTGGGTCCTGGCAGTTATGGAAAACTCACCCATTAAAAAAATAGAAGACTTACGGGGAAAGAAAATTACCACTGAGCTGGTTAATTTTACCAAAGATTATTTTGCTGAGAGAAAAATTGATGTTGACGTAGAGTTTTCCTGGGGGGCAACGGAGGCAAAAGTGGTAGAGGGACTGGCAGATGCTATTGTTGAAGTCACTGAAACAGGAAGCACCCTGAGGGCCAACGGTCTCCGGATCGTTCAAGATCTCATGGAGACCAACACCCAGCTTATCGCTAATAAAAAGTCCTGGAAAGATTCCTGGAAAAGGGAAAAAATTGAACAGATATCACTCTTGCTGCAAGGGGCTCTAAAGGCAGACGGGCTGGTAGGCTTAAAAATGAACATCCCCAAAGAAAAATTAGATGAGATAATTAAACTTCTTCCCAGTCTCAATGCGCCCACGGTTTCCAATCTCTATCAAAAAGACTGGTTCTCAGTTGAAACAGTGATTTCTGAATTTACGGTGAGAGAACTAATCCCCAAATTGAGAAAAAGCGGGGCAGAAGGAATAATTGAATACAGTTTAAATAAGGTAATCTAATTTTTTCCTCACCTCATCAAAAGATACATCAGATATTCTTACCTTTTTAACTCTTGTCTTGTGACCTCCTACGACTTCAATCTGTCTTTTCCCTACGCCTATCAGCTTAGACAGAAACACACACAGTTTCTTATTAGCCTGACCTTCAACAGGAGGTGAAGTTATTCTGATTTTTAAACAGTCTCCGTGTATCCCTACCAGCTCATCCTTAGCGGCTCGAGGTTGAACCAGAACCCTGAGCAGCACCGCTCCATCTTTTTCCTCAAGAAACAAGTTATAATACTCCTGTCACTCTTTTCCTTCCACCTCAGATTTCAACAATCGGAGTTGAGACTCGAGCATATTCTTAAAAGAAAGTTCACACTCCAATTTTCTATTCCTTAGGTCATTAATTTCACTTCTCTTATTCTCTATCTCCTCTCGACTATTACCCAGTATCTTTTCTGCTTGTATTTTAGCATCATTAAGAGTCTTCTCTGCCTCCACTTTAGCTTCACTGATAATAAGTTCAGCTTCTCTCTGCGCATTCCTCTTAAGATCATCAGATATCTTCTGGGTAGTCATGATAGTCTGCTGAATTGAACGTTCATTCTCTCTATAATCAACCAGTAGAGTATTACATTTTTGCAACTCATCTTTTAGTTTGTTATACCCTCTTAATAATGATTCCACATCTTCAGCAACCATCTCCAAATACGTTTCCACTTCCTGGGCATCATAACCCCGCCACTTTACTTTGAACTTTTGTTGTTGAATGTCTAAAGGTGTAAGTTTCATTGAACCCCTCCTATTATAAACTATGCTTGTATGTCCATCGATTATTTCAATCTAAGCACTATATCCTGGATGGTTACCACCAAAAATTGTCTAAGAAAGACGATAATGAATAATAGAATGAGTGGGGAGAGATCGATAGCCATCCCCCTAAAAGGAAGGTAGCGTCGAATCCGGTAAAGCACCGGTTCAGTAGTCTGATACAAAAACTTCACTATGGGATTATAGGGATCCGGATTCACCCAGGAAACAATTGCCCTGGCAATGATCAAAAACATATAGGCCGTTAATATAATATCAACAACAGCAGCAATAGCGCTAAGTAAATTGACAATGATAAACATT
>JAZFSJ010000259.1:0-6620 GCA_036446115.1 Thermodesulfobacteriota bacterium
TAGTAATTTTCTAAATTAATAGGGAAAAAATGATGGAAGATAAGACAAGACTTTATCTGGCACGGCATGGTGAGACCACCTTGAGCTCGGAATTTAGATATGTTGGACATATGGATGTGGATATTACAGATAATGGTGTCGTCCAAATGCATAAGTTAAGGGATAGGTTGAAGAATGAATGTCTAAATGCTTTATATAGCAGCGATTTAATAAGGACTAAAAAAGGAGCGGAAATTATTGCGAGCTGTCACGATATTGAGCCGATTGCCTGCGAAGAATTTCGTGAGATCAATCTTGGAATATGGGAAGGTTTAACCAGAGAGGAAATCATAGAGAAATATACTGACGAGTACCGTGTGAGATTAGATGATTTAGCTCACTCTGGTGTTAAAGAAGGTGAAAGCTTTAAGGACCTTCAAAAAATGGTGATGAAAAAGCTTACCTCTGTTCTCAACGAGTTGAAGGGTAAGAACATATTGTTAGTGGCCCATGGAGGTGTTAATCGCGTGATTCTGTGTGATGTCCTTAAATTAGATTTGCAGCTACTGCCCAGGATAGACCAGACATATGGCTGTTTGAACATAATCGACTACTATGAAGATGGTCCTGTGGTTAAACTGGTGAATGGTTGAGATGATAAATCCTATAGGACTGATCGGCGCATATCTGTTAGATTTTATTCTTGGAGATCCTGAATGGCCCTTTCACCCGATAAGAGTCATAGGGAAGACCATAGAATATCTTGAAATATTTTTGAGGAGGATAAAAAAGAATGTTTTAGGCGAAAAAACAATGGGCATCCTCCTTTGTGCTTTTGTAGTGATTTCAACTTATGGAATTACCTGGTCCATTATCTACCTCTCGTATCGTTTAAATATTTTTTTTGGCATTGCTGTTACCGTTTTACTGGCATACACTACCCTTTCTATAAGATCGTTAGGAAAAGCGGCATACCAAGTAAGAAGCTGCCTTAAAGAAGGTGATGAAGATGGCGCACGAAAAAAGCTTTCGCTTATTGTGGGAAGGGATACCATGGAACTTGATCGAAGTGGGATTATAAGAGCAACCATAGAGACGGTGGCTGAAAATACTTCAGATGGAATAATTGCACCGATCTTTTATTTGCTATTAGGTGGACCACCGCTGGGAATGGCATATAAGGCAGTTAATACGCTCGACTCCATGGTAGGTTATAGAAATGAACGCTACCTCGCCTTAGGGTGGGCTTCTGCTAAGCTTGATGATATAGTAAATTACATTCCTGCAAGGATTACGGGAATATTGCTTATCGCAGCTGCTCTTATTCTAAGAAAGGACTGGAAAAGCGCTTATCTTACAGTGAAAAAAGATGCGAAAAAACATATGAGTCCTAACAGCGGATATCCCGAGTCTGCTGTGGCGGGAGCTTTAAGAATACAATTGGGTGGTACAAATCACTATGGAGGCATTCCGGTAGAGACCGCGCTTTTAGGTAACAATAGAGGAGAATTAACTGATGGCACTATAGGTGAGGTAGTGAGCATGATGTATCTTACTTCATTAATAATGATTTTACTTTCTCTACTCATTATGGGGCTAATGCGATAGTGCAGGTACATGGCGGAAACATAGCTGAAATCAGCAGGAAGTATAATTTAAAAGCGGAAACCATTATAGATTTCAGCTCCAACATTAATCCTCTTGGTTATCCTGGTGCTCTTCAGAATATTCTTCGTAAAGAAGAAAATTGTATTGCAACCTACCCGGATTCAGATTCTACTGAATTGAGAAAGGAGATAGCAAAAAGGATTGACAGTGACCTAAGAACCATTCTTGTAGGTAACGGTTCAACCGAACTTATTTATCTGATTCCCCGTGTGATTAAACCAAAATGCGCTTTGATTTCCGCACCTACTTTTAGTGAATACGAAAAGAGCCTTCTCCCTATAAAATGTGAGTTGAGGTTATTTCCCTTAAAAGAAAAAGATAATTTTAAGGTACACATTGATACAGTAACCAGTCTTCTTCCAAAAATTGATATCCTTTACCTTTGCAATCCTAATAATCCAACAGGTGTCCTCTTGGGATATAGTGATATTAATGCTCTTTTAGAAGAAGCCGAAAAAAGAGGTGTGCTGGTAGTAGTGGATGAATCTTTTATGGACTTTACTGATAATGAATCTGTAACCGTTGAAGTTAAAAAAAGAAAGAATCTAATTGTCATAAAGTCTCTCACTAAAATATACGGGATACCGGGTTTGCGACTGGGATATCTGGTAGCTAATTCAAAAATCGTTAATAGTTTAAATCACCATAGAGAACCCTGGACGGTAAATATCCTTGCTCAAAAAGCCGGAGTTACATGTTTGAAAGATGAAGAATTCATATTAAAGACAAAAAGTTTTATAACGCGTGAAAAGAGATATCTGGCAGGTGAATTAAATAAGATAAAGGGATTGAAGCCCTGTGATTCTTCAACTAACTATATCTTGATAAAGCTGTTAAAATCTGGATTAACCTCTGGAAGGGTCTATGAAAGGATGGCTAAACAGGGCTTATTGATAAGGGATTGCCGCTCATTCAGAGGTTTGGGAAGTAACTATATAAGAGTTGCCGTGAGAAAAAGAAAAGAAAACAATCTGTTAATCAAAAAGCTTAAAAGTGCATTGGAGAGATAAGTAGGTGTCTTTTGCAAAGTCTCTGGTAATTGCCAGTCCCCATAGCGGCAGTGGTAAGACCACGGTTTCTATCGGAATTATGTCTGCCTTAAAGAAGAGAGGGTTAAAAATTCAACCATTTAAGGTAGGGCCTGATTTCATAGACCCAGGATATCACGTGGCGGTATGTGGAGTACCATCAATAAATCTGGACGGCTGGATGTTAGATAAAAGCTATAATATCAAAACCTTTCTACATCACAGTAAAGGTAAGGATGTTTCTATTATTGAAGGAGTAATGGGACTTTATGACGGATGTGATGGTAAAAGTGAAGATGGTAGTACTGCACAAATAGCCAAATGGCTAAATTCTCCTGTTATTTTGGTAATTGATGCGAGGAGTATGGCGAGAAGTGCGGGTGCCCTGGTTTATGGTTTCGAAGGATTTGATGAAAAGGTTACCATAGCAGGTGTTATCTTAAATCGAGTAGGTAGTTCCAAGCACTATAGTTACTTAAAAGATGCGATAGAAGAAAAATGCAGGGCAAAGGTAGTAGGATATCTTCCCAAAGATGCTTCTATCGAAATTCCTGAAAGGCACCTGGGCCTTATCACCGCTAAAGAAAATGTCTTGGAGAAAGAATTTATGGAAAAGATAGCAGACCTGATGGAAAAATACATTGATCTTGATCAAATCATGAAAATAGCCTTACCAATTGACTGCAAAGATTTTTCTATTGCTCAAGATAAGAATAGTTCAGCCATCTCTGTAAGAGTTGGTGTTGCCTATGATGAGGCTTTCTGTTTTTACTATCAGGATAATTTCGATATCTTAAGGCAAATGGGTGCCGAAATTGTATACTTTAGCCCTTTAAGAGATAGTAGCCTGCCCGAAGAACTGGATGCAATCTATCTGGGAGGAGGTTACCCGGAGCTTTTTGCCCGTGAACTGGAATCAAATCAGCTTCTGAGAAAGGAGATAAAAGCTTTTGCTGAAAATGGAGGCATTATATATGCAGAATGTGGTGGGTTAATCTATTTAGGAAAAGCAGTAAAAGATTTTGATAATAATTACATTGAAATGGTTGAGGTATTCCCTTTTACTACCAAAATGGAGAGAAGACTGAATGCACTTGGATACTATACTGTTGAAACTACAAAAGATACCATCCTTTCAAAAAAGGGAGAGGTGATTAGAGGTCATCAGTTTAGGTATTCACGCATGGATGGAATACCTTCCTCTCTTGGTAGAGTATATAAGATACGAAAAGGTACCAGTGATGAGGTAAGTAAAGAAGGATTTGCATTCAAAAATGTACTGGCAAGCTATGTCCATTTACATTTTGGTTCAAATGTAAATAGTGCGAGCCACTTTATTGAATCCTGTCGTATAAGAAAAAAACAAAAATAAGACCACAAAATTACACGGAAGAGCACAGAGTGAAAAATATAAGCTTTTTTATGTCCCGAATAATAATTGACACTCAAACTGCCCGGAAAATTTTAGAATATTTCAGTGGTTTCCCTGTTTTCTGCGGCTGAATTTTAAAATGATAGGTATTTAGAGTTATGAAGGTGTTGCTTATTGAACATCCCAGGGAAAAATCCGCTGTGCATTTCAACGATGTTGCAAATGCACCACTTTCCTCCTGTTTGATGTCAGGTTATATAGCTTCACTTCTTCATGCTAACGATATCGAAACAGAGATGCTTGATTCCTATCTTATGCGCCATTCCTTATCCCAGATGGTACAGGAGGCAATAAAGAAGAACTGTGACATTATAGGAATACATCTTGTCTATAACTGGGAACACACTCCCCAGACTATGGCTTCTATAAATGAAATAAAAAGCCAATTAGGGGTACCTGCCTTTGTCTACGGCTTCTATCCTACCTTTACTTATGAATTTATATTAAAAAATTACCCTGCGGTTGATTATGTAATCATAGGAGAACCTGAGCTTACATTCCTTGAGCTTTTAACATTATCTAAAAAAGGTAGAGATACAGATAAGGCATATGGGATTTCCTTTAGAAATGGGAAAGAAATCGTTATAAATAAAAGACGGGAGATTGTTGAAGAACTTGACAGTCTACCGTTTCCCTTTCGTAGCAAAGAGCAGCTCGAATACACCGGTGGAAATATTCTGGGAAGCAGGGGCTGCTATGGTAACTGTACCTTTTGTTATATAAATAAGTTCTATGGGAAGAAATGTTACTGGAGAGGAAGAACACCTGACAATATTTACCATGAACTACAAGAGGTTCTGGAAAGGATAAAAGAGAAGTATATCTATTTCATAGATGCAAATTTTTTCGGGCCGGGTGAGTCTGGACAAAAAAGGGCAGAAAAAATAGCTGAAATACTGCAGGGAGAAAAGGGACTTAGATTTGGACTGGAGTGCAGGGTTAACGACCTGCAGGAAAGATCCCTCAGCGCCTTATCCCGTGCAGGTCTCCAAAATGTGTTTCTAGGGGTTGAAAGTGGTTCAAATCGCAGTCTAAAAAGAATGAGAAAAGGGGCTAAGGTTGAGCAGGCGGAAATTGCTATAAACTGCTTGAGAAACTACGAGATAGAGCCATACTGTGGTTTTATTATGTTCGAGCCGGACTCATCATTACAGGACATAAGGGATAATTTTAATTTTCTACAGAAAAATAGACTGCTTAATAAACTTATAACTACCGTAGACCTTCTATATCATCCTCAAATTATATTGATGGGGACAGATGGGTATAGAATGCTGGAGGAGAAAGATAGAATGGAATTTTGCTCACCCAATCCATATCAGGGTGCTTTTATCTGCCAGGACAGAAAAGTAGCATTTCTAGCTGAGATAATGTCATCTATATGCCATTATCTCTTAACACTTATGAATAAAAGTGATTCTCCTATATACTGGCGGACTGGATATTCAGATAGCAAACGTTATTCTCATGAAATAACAAGTAAATTGAACCAGTGGTTAGTGGAATTATTTGGTGAGATCTTAACAAAATTGGAAATGAATGAAATAAACCGTAGAGATAATTCGAAAAACCAGTACATAAACGATTCAATTGCCTTAATAAACGGTGTTATTGTTTGCTTTGAAATGGATAGCGATGTCAGGGAATCAATTTGCTGAATCAGGAAATAGTAAAGAGTACATTATTAATCTGGCACTGGGCTACCAGGTTTCTCAGGTGCTATTTGCTGCAATCAATCTGAATGTCTTTACTATTCTGGATAGTGGGGCAAAAGAAATTTCAGAAATATCAGCTGTAGTAGGATCTGATGAGCAGTCCTTAGGAAGATTTTTAAACCCTCTGGTTACTTTGAGCCTGCTTGAGAAAAAAGATGGCAAGTACTCAAATACTGATGGCGCTTCCCGGTACCTGGTAAAAGGCAAAAATAATTATCTGGGAAATGCCATTCATCACACTAGCAACCTCTGGGATTTTTGGGAAGGGCTGGATGAGCAGATAAAAAGTGGATGTGGAAAAGAGCCTGATGAAAACAAAATAAATAATTATTCCCACAGGCTGCAGGACTATTTATCTTCGATGAATGACTTTGCGACAATAAAGGCCGATGCTATCGCAGATACCATCATGATCAGTGATCACAGGAAGATGTTGGACCTGGGATGCGGTCCGGGCACTTATGCTATAGCCTTCGCGGAAAGAAATCCAGAATTGCAATGTACAATAGTTGATTTAGATCCTAACCTTGTGTATACTCGAAAGCTTATTAATAAAAGCAACTGCCGGGATAGGATGTTTATATCAGCCTGTAACATTCTGGAAGATGAAATTCCCGGGAATGGATATGATTTGATCCTGATATCAAATCTCATCCATATCTATGGTAAAGGAGAGGTGGAAAATATCATTGAGAAGGCATGGGGTGTAGCCGCCGCTCATGGCAAGATAGTTATACATGACTACATTGTGAATGAGACGGGGATAGGACCTCTGTTTGCTTCTCTTTTTGATCTTAC
>JAZFSJ010000260.1:0-2607 GCA_036446115.1 Thermodesulfobacteriota bacterium
ATTAAATAGATTAAGGTGATAACTAAATAATAGAGGAAATTCTTTTTTGGGCAATAGATAATCTGCAGCAATCTGCGTCCCAAGCTAAGAAGGAATTCCTGAATTTTAAACCTTAATAGTGATACATATAACCTTCTGAATTTCGGTTCAGGGGTTTTTTTATGGAACCACAGAGGGCACGGAGAATTTAATGTCATAAAAAATCAGATCGTTGTGGTTAAAGGGTGTGGGGGGAAGATGAAGAAAAATACGAAACATCAGTAATAGTCCTATTTCGGTGTATAAAGATTCAAAACTAGCATAAAATACTAATATTTGGAAAGGGCACAGAGAGGAGGAACCTTCAAAGTGTCTAACTAATAGAAACTTTAGAATCCTCTGTGTACTCTGTGGTGAACTTCTATCAAGAAAGGAGGGGCGATGGATAAAAAAATTAGTATTTTAGACATTCAGGAGATGAAAGAAAAGGGTGAGAAGATCACCATGCTCACTGCCTATGATTATCCTACTGCGAAAATCCTCGATGAGTGTGGAGTAGAGGTGCTCTTAATCGGCGATTCAGTGGGTAACGTAATGATGGGAACTGAAAACACCCTGCCGGTAACTACTGATGAAATTATTTACCATACCGAGGCAGTGGTAAGGGCGCGAAAGAGGGCTCTGGTGGTTGCAGATATGCCTTTCATGTCTTACCAGGTAAGTGTCGAGCAGGCTAAGGAAGAAGCGGGCAGATTAATTAAAGAGGGAGGTGCTGAGGCAGTTAAGCTTGAGGGAGGAGAGAATATGGAAGATGTGATCAAGTCTATCTGTGATATCGACATTCCGGTGATGGGGCATATCGGTCTAACCCCTCAATCGGTTCACCGTATGGGCGGCTATAAGGTGCAGGGGAAAGAGGAGAAACAACGAGAGAAACTGCTGGCGGATGCCCTTGCGGTAGAGAGAGCAGGTGCCTTTTCCGTCGTATTGGAGGCTGTTCCCTTAAGTTTGGCCAAAGAGATTACCCAAACCTTAAAGATTCCAACTATTGGTATCGGAGCTGGTATTCACTGTGATGGTCAGGTGCTGGTCGTCCACGATCTTCTGGGTCTTGCAGGAAAATTCAGACCTAAGTTTGTTAAGCAATATGCTGACTTGGAAAATGAGATTACCAAGGCGGTCAAAAAGTTTCTCTTTGAAGTTAAGAAGGAAAAGTTTCCCACCGACAAACATAGTTTCCATTAAAGGGAAGGAGAGATGGTGCAGACCGTAACCAGCATCAAGGAAATGCAAAGCTTCTCTGACAGGGTGAGGAGAGAGGGCAAAACAATTGCCCTGGTGCCCACCATGGGATTTCTCCACCCAGGGCATTTAAGCTTGATGGAAGAGGGCAGACAACGGGGGGATATCCTGGTTATAAGCATCTTCGTCAATCCTAACCAGTTTGGGGTAGGGGAAGATTACCGGGACTACCCACGGGACATGGAGAAAGATCAGAAGTTGGCGAAAGAGGTGGGGGTCGATGTAATCTTTGCCCCTACTGTAGCTGAGATGTATCCTTCGGGCTATCAGACCTGCGTAACGGTGGAAAAGGTTACCAAAAATCTTTGCGGTATCTCACGACCAACCCATTTCAGGGGCGTTACCACCGTGGTGTGCAAGCTTTTTACTATTGTGAAGCCCCATGTTGCCATTTTCGGCGAAAAAGATTTTCAGCAACTGGTCACCATCCGTCAAATGACATCTGATCTTAACCTGGATGTGGAGATTGTGGGGATGTCTATCTACCGTGAGGAAGATGGCCTGGCCATGAGTTCTCGCAATAAATATTTAAACCCGGATGAACGAAAGGCCGCGCTCTGTCTCTTTAATTCTTTAAAGAAGGCTTCAGCCCTTTTTGAGCAGGGTGAGAGAAACGCAGGAGAGATTGTAAGAGAAGTAAAGAAGGTTATAGAGGCAGAGAAGTTGGCCCAGATTGACTATGTTAAGATTTGTGATGCGAAGACAATCGAGGATATAGAACAGATCGACCGGGAGGCGGTGCTCGCTTTGGCAGTGAAGATTGGAAAGGCACGATTGATTGATAATGTGGTTTTGAAGCCGGTGAAATAGGACGCAGATTTCCACAGATACACCCCGTTAGAAATACAGGGATTACAATTTATAACTTGTAAATTAAAGGGAGAACGATGATAAAATGCATGCCAGATCTGTTGACGATCTACGAAAACGCTTCGGATAAGATAATCTTAAGAATCCTCTCGGGCGTTTCCTATTTCTGATGGGGTAAACTCAGATAACTATTTTTAAATATCTTGAGACAAAAGTTGAAGCGCAACGCAGCAGATGGACTTTTTACGGAGTCGTCAAAATAGGGGAGGAAAAATCTAGAAATTTATGCTATATTCAAAAGCGAACTGGGCTTGATTATCAGAGAGAGGCCTTGTGTGCGAGGGACAGTGGAAAAACAGTCAAAACGGTCGATTTTAAGTCTCCTGGTTAATAAGATAAAAACTTCATGCTCCATTTTCGTTGAGCTTGTGGGGAGAGAAGAATTGAGAACACAATTAAGGAAGTCATTCTTTACCGGTCTATTGGTTGTTATTCCTATCAGTGTAACAATCTATA
>JAZFSJ010000261.1:0-2028 GCA_036446115.1 Thermodesulfobacteriota bacterium
ACCTTTTTTGATATCGGTTCGTTTCCACTGTCCTATACACGGACCGCAAGCGTTGGCCAATACGGTTGCACCGGCATCAGTCAGGGCTTTCATCTGTCCATCACGTTTAATGGTATCTTCTATCAGGTTTGATCCCGGTGTCACCAGTAGTGGAATAGCCAGCTTCAGGCCTTTGGCAACAGCATCCCTTGCCACGGCAGCCGCACGCCCCATGTCCTCATAAGAGGAGTTTGTGCAGGAACCGATAAGGGCAAATTTAATATTATCCGGATAATCTTCCTTAACTATTTCATCTTTGAAATCTGATACAGAACGTACCTTATCAGGTGTATGAGGACCGCAGACCAGCGGCTCAAGTTCAGATAAGTCTATTTCAATAACCTTATCATAATATTTTTCAGGATCTGCATACACCTCGTTATCAGCCCTGAAACACTCTGAATATTCCTCCGCAAAGGATGCTATGTCAGATCTCTCAGTTGTTTTCAGATAATCCGACATCCGCGAATCGAAAGGAAATATAGATGTTGTCGCTCCATGCTCTGCCCCCATATTACATATAGTGGCCTTTCCCGTACATGAAATTGAATCTGCACCATCCCCAAAATATTCTACGACAGAACCCGTGCCCCCTTTAACGGTAAGCTCATCCATAACCCTCAGGATCACGTCCTTTGGAGATGACCAGCCGGATAATATACCGGTTAATTTTATACCTATAACATCAGGCCACTTTATACCAAAAGGCAATCCTACCATAACGTCTACTGCATCCGCTCCGCCCACACCAATTGCCAGCATACCCAGACCCCCTCCATTGGGAGTGTGCGAGTCAGTGCCGATAAGCAGGCCACCGGGAAAGGCATAATTCTCTAAAACTACCTGATGTATAATACCTGCTCCCGGATTCCAGAAACCCATACCATACTTTTCTGCAGCAGAAGACAGAAAGTCAAAGACCTCCTTGTTGGTCATTTTTGCGGCAAGTAGGTCATTTTCCACACCCTGATGTGCCAGTATCAAGTGATCACAATGGACGGTAGTCGGCACTTGCACAGATGATACACCTGATGACATAAATTGTAATATCGCCATTTGGGCAGTCGCGTCCTGCATAGCAACCCTGTCCGGATACAGATCTACATTGGATTCCTTACGGGTATACGGTTTAATGTCCTCCGGCTTCATATGAGAATAAAGGGTTTTTTCCGTGAGGGTCAAGTCACGCCCCAATACATCACGAGCTTTCTGGTGTTTTTCTTTTAAATCCTTATATAATTTCTTACATATCTCAATTGTCATATTTTCCCCCTTGTAATGCCCATTTCTTATCTATATATTATAACAGCAAGCAAGTTTGAAGTGTCTAAAGTTTAAAGTGATCTAAGGTTGCAGAAAAAAGTATTATTCCATCTTTTTATAAAGCTCAAAAAAGCTTCCTAAAAAAGAAGTTTTGCAGAGCGAAGCCGAAACTGAACTCTGTTTAGCCAGCTTTCCAAAGAAATAGTATAATACCATAATATGGCAGAAGTGCAACCCTGCCAACGGAAGGAAGACCACTTAACATAAGTTTTCCAAGTTCTGGAATTCGCTAATTCATGAAACTTATGTTTTTTTATTCCGTTAAACTGTAAAGAGAACTAAGCTTGGCTTAGTCAAAAAATAGATGAAAGGAACTGATTTATGAAGATTGGTAAGTATGAGCTACACTCGATTGAGACCGGGAGGTTTGCCCTTGACGGCGGTGCGATGTTTGGAATCGTGCCGAAGGGAATATGGAACAAGCTTCATCCTTCAGATGATCAAAACAGGATAGAGATGGCCCTCAGGTCACTACTCATCATGGATGATAAACGCAAAATCCTAGTTGACACCGGCATCGGTACAAAATTATCAAAAAAAGATCAGAAAATCTACAAAATAGACCAGACCGAACACAACCTTGAAGCATCCCTGAAAAAATATGATCTGGAAACAAAAGATATAACTGACGTGATTCTGACCCATCTACATCTTGACCATGTTGGA
>JAZFSJ010000262.1:0-5736 GCA_036446115.1 Thermodesulfobacteriota bacterium
AAAGAAAGATAGCCAATGAATCAGCAGCATAAGGAAAGCGAAGTGTTTTTCGTTCAAGTAGGTAACCAAGAAAAAAACCCATTACAACCAAGCATGTTGCACCAATTGAAGCAAAGAGTAAACTTCTTACTATGCTGTCCATCGATTGAGTTATAGCCTCACGGTATGCCCCAATTGAAAGAGATTTAGCCAAGAGCACACCTAGTGGAATGATCACAAAAATCAGAGCGAGTGTGTTTACAGCAGAGAAAAAAAATGGTTTCATTTTTCCAAGTGGTACCATTATCATTGTTTCTTCAGATCTTTCCGCTCTAAATTGAAAAGTTTTTTTACGCAGAAAAAGACGTTCTACAATTAAAACAACTAGAGTAATAACTCCCAAAGGAATTGCTGCAGCTGTTGCAGCATTAAAGTTATAAAAGGCTGAGAACTGGGTGAATGACTCAACGGGGAAGACATCAAAGCGAAGGGAAGATGGCACTCCAAATTCACCAAGGGTGAGGATAAAAACGAGGAGTGCTGATAAAAAGATACCAGGCTTTATAATCGATAGAGATATTTGGCCTAATACTTTAGGCCATCTTGCAGAGAGTTTTGCTGCTTCTTCTAACCGTGGGTTAACCATGCGTAGATACGTCATAGTTAGAATAATAACTATTGGAATGAGGGTGGATACCATTACAAAAAGGGTGCCGGGGAAGCCAAAAAGAAAGCGTGATGTGAGAATACCTATAGTCTTTCCAAATAGTGTTGCTATAACTCCTGAACGACCTAAAAAATAAAACCAAGAAATGGCTAAGATATAAGGTGGAATAATAAGTGGGATCAGGAAAAGTGTAGTAAATGCCTTTTTAAGTGGAAGATCAGTTTTTGAAAGGAGGATACCCAGTGGGACTCCCAGTAAAACTGCGATAAGAGTTGTAGCACCTGCGAGAGTAAGGCTATTAAATAATAGTGTCCATTCCCTTTTAGACTGTAATAGCATCTCATAATTTTGCAGAGTAAACTTGCCATCAATCAATAGCGACTTAACAAACATTGATAGCACAGGGGCAAGACCTATTATTAGTAGCAGCACTATGGCTGAATAGAGTGAGAAACGTTTTGCATTCAATATCTTACCCACTCATTGAGATACTGCTGAATCTCCTGGAGTTTTTCTGCTACAGCCTCGAAATCCACTTTCATTGTTTTGATGTCTTCTATCTTTCTTACATCATCTGGAGTTTCAACCCCCTTATGTAAAGGAATCTGCGCACAATCTGCAAAAGCTAATTTGCGTTCGGTTACAGGAGATAAAAGGTAATCTAATAACTTTTTACCATTTTCAGGGTTGGGACCTCCTTTTATTAAAACTCCAGCGTTTGGAAGAACAAGGCAACCCAATCCCCCTTCCTCTTGATCAGGATAAATTTGCCTAACAGGCTTCCCATCCCTTATCACATTCGTGGCATCATCACTGTCAACTAAACTAAACACAAATTCCCTATTAGTAACAAGTGTAGTTGATTCCCCATTACTGGTTGATATTTTGACACCGTTTTCTTTCATTTTTTGCATGAAATCTTTTGCCTTTTTATCACCCCAGACACTAAAAAGAGATGAAATCCAGGAGGTTGTTGTTCCAAATAGTGGGTTTGCAATCACGGCTTTATCTTTCCACTTCACATTTATATAATCTAAAATAGAGTCCGGTGTTTCTCCCTCACCACTTACAACAAAAACCCTTGCTCTTGCTGAAAATCCAGTCCAATAGCCTTCAGGGTCTTTAAAAATAGAAGGAATCCCCCTTGCATTAGGAGAAAAATAGGGGAAAGCTATCCCTCTCTGCTTCAGCACAATTGCCCGAATGGGTTCGTTTGCCCAGTATACATCAGCCTGAGGATTGTTCTTTTCAGCTATCAAACGGTTCATGGCACCTGTGCTTTTAGTTTCCTCAGTATCATAGACAGTTTTAACTTTTATCCCGGTTTCTTTTTCAAAATCTCTTAGAATCGGCTCTGAAAAGACCTGGTCTGTCGAGACGTAGACCACAACCTCGTTGGCTGCTTTTTGATTACACCCAGCAATGGTTATCAGAAAGATAAAGGTGATAAAAGAAATATAAAAAAATATCCTGTGTTTTTGCTCTATCATTGCCTTCCTTCTTTCAAAAGAGAAAGTTATTCCTATGGTTAATTTCTGATCATCTGTTTATTGAGCTGGTAAAGTAACTTTAAAATCATCAAAATAGGTCACGGCATCTGCCTTGGTCCACAAACCAACACCACCTGCATCCTGAAAAGTATCATCTTTACAGTCCAGATATTTTCTGCCATTTAAGTATCCTTCTATGTGATCTCCTTTATGAACAATCTTAATTGTATGCCATTGTTTTGAGGGGACCTCGACTCTTGCACTATCTAGTTGTTTTCTCTTACCATTTTTGACATAATAGGCACGAAAATTATTTTCCAGTGGATTGGCTCGAGCAATATAATAATTATTTTTGTCCTGTACCCGCCATAGAGGCCCACCGCCCTGGTCCACAACCCCTCTCACGGCCTTAAATCCTACCTCTATTTCACCATCCTTAAACTGGACACTACTAGTCCAGCAGAGATTAAAGGTACCACCGGAGTCATCGTTTGAGTTTGTCATACCTAAAGCTTTTGACTTTCTGCCATCAACAGAATCAGAGATAACTTCCCAGGTTGCGATTTCCCCTCTGAGATTTGTTGCTTCTACCTTCCACCCGGCGGGGATCCTCCCAGTACGGGTATTCTCAAAATCCCATAACAGAGATTCAGGGATATTTTCCTTGCGGACAAAACGTAAGGTGATTACCGACGAAGTTGAGTGTCTCCAGTAGAGTTCGTCGTTGAGAACTGCAATGGCACACATAGTATCCTTGGTGGGATCAATCAATGTGTCATCTTTGTGTTCTGTAGTGAACGTACGCGACATCTCCAACGTCCAGGTCTTCCCATCATGTATTCCCTTACCGCGAACATCAGCTAAGCTACCTGTAGGCTGGCGATGGGCAAAGGAATCTACTGCCTTTCCCTCAAAGGTTGATGGTTTGGGTTTCACATAGTAAGAAGACATACCATCATCTGGGATACGTGCTATATAGATCGTCCCATGTCCACCCATCGAGTATTCCACTCCTGCCTGGAGTGGCTTCTGACTGATGACATGTCGTTTATCATCCACCCAACCCATGGGATTCCCACGTCCAGCCTTCCAGTGCCACACATCGGCAGTATATTCGTGAAGCATAGTCAACATGCGAATATCAAATTCACCACTCATCGGAAATTCCAAGGAGAACTGATCATCAGGCTTCGATGGTCGTTCGTATTCTCCCTTCTCAGTGTTCCACACATATGGATCACGCATATCGCTCTTGGTAGCATCAGACCATTGGGCCATTACGTAAAAGCTATCGTCAGTATGGATGGCACGAAGGGTAACCGATTGTGGGTTGTCTGCCCCTACGGCCTCTCTTACAACAACAGTAAGCGGTTTAGCTTTTCTCCAGATCTCATCCATCGTTCCATCGATAATGGGTGGAGTCTTCGTATAATAAGATTCCCACACGGGAGATACGGACTCGGCACTCCATCCATATTGGAGATACGAGAATAGAAAAACGATCAATGATAATAGAAACTTTCTCATACTCAACCTCCTAAGTGATGCTCCCCGCCCACCCTAGTTAAATAAGCTTCGCATTTAACAGGGCAGGCAAGGCGGGGCTTTCTCGGCACCTGCCGGTAAACGACCACCCGCGAACTCCACCGTATTTTTGCATTATTTGTTATTTCTGGGTAGTTCAAAATGGTCCCCTTTAACGGAATGACAACCTTTGCAGACCTTATCCTCCTTTTTTTTCTTCCGTGCTGTTTCCATCTTGCTGTGTTTCCCCTCCTTCCCCTCTCCTTTCATCTCCATTGCTGATGGCTGGTGGCATACCAAACAGTCCTTCACTCCGAAAGGTTTGTGCATCTCAACCATCTTTCGATTCTTACTGTGGCACTTACAGTTGGGTGGCCTGGTACCTGACCACTCCTGGTCAGGAAATGCCAGTGAGGCATTCACAAAAAAAGCAAAGAATCCAGAAAAGATATACACGATTAAGGCGTTGTAGTTTTTACGACGCTGTTTCATTTTTGTTCCATTAATTTACCGTAGAAACGACGGAAGCATCTACTTTGATAATTTCAGGAAAGTTTTTCAGTAGGAAAGGATGCTCAATCCTCAATAATACTAAAGCCAGCTTATGGACCCTCATAGCATAGGCAGGCTTCATTAAACCCACTTTCTAAATCTGCCATAGGCATCTCTTTTATAACCAAAACTCCGGATACTTCCTGTTCTGGGGAATATTATTTACCAGGAGTGCAACTACCAACATAATAGACGCACCAATTCCCACTGGTATAATTGTATAGAGGTAGCCTAATGCATGAATTTTGGAGCTCCCGATGACTGCAATCAAGGCGGTGGCACCACCAGGAGGATGAAGAGTTTTTGAGGCATGCATAAACGCAATCGCAGTAGCCACAGATACAGCAGCAGCTAACCATATATGTGAATGCAGTAATTGATATGAGGTTACTCCAACAATTGCCGAAACTACATGTCCTCCAATAAAGTTCCTTGGCTGCGCTAATGGACTCTTAATAGCTCCGTATATGAGAACTGCTGAAGCACCGAAAGACCCTATGATCATGACCAGGTCTGTCTTTTCAAGTATATTGTAGCTTATAAATGCCACCGCGGCAATACCAAGAAAGGCACCTATCCATGACCAGACAATCTCTGAAAACCTTACCCTCGGTGGACTGGTGGTGCCCCCTTTCATTTTATTAAAATACGCTTTTAATGTTTCCACCTTATCAATTAAAATCAGGATTTATTTATATTTATTTACCGAACTTTAAATGTTTATGCGGTCAGTTAATTAGTACCATTAATACAAGATAAAGATACATAAAAATATGACATAAGTCATATTTTTTCATTAAGTAGTATACTATTATTTAAGATTATAATTTTAGTGAGATCAATATATTGGAAGTTCACTTGCTGAGAAAATTTGTTGAAATCTTTCTATAAAAAGTTCTTGACTTGCTAAAAAATAAGAGTGATATGAATACAATAAAAGGCATTAAAACCCAGAGCAAGCCCTGGACCCAAACGTGATAGGAAGCACAGGACATGCTGATTTGGATATCGGGATTACACCTGTGGCCAGTGTCAAAGCTTCTGTTGAGATACCCAAGGTGATAAGTTATGCCTTAATCCTTTCAGGGGTGCTTGTTTCACACTTTGATGAACCCCGCACTTACACTTTACACATTGGGCACTAAACTGTAGGGGATAACATCTTTGCCAATTAGGCAGTTACTTTTTAGCATGCGTGTTTGATTACCCAATTCGTTACGTTAAGAAGAATGAAACACCTAGCTTAAAGGAGAAACAGAAAATGGTAAAAAAATGTTTTTTTATTGCGGTTTTCTTACTCTCTTTTTCTACTGCTGCCTCTGCAAACATTACACTCTTTACCTTTGCCGAGGCGCACACGGCGATCTTCAATACACCGGTCGAGCGCGAGACCATCCACGACGGCTGGAAGACCATCGCCTACCGCAAGACCCGGCCGATGCCGAGCTACCTGCTGGCCATCGCCAGCGGCCGGCTGGACTCGGTGCCGATTCCCGGCATGTCGATCCCGGGACGGCTCTACAC
>JAZFSJ010000263.1:0-2595 GCA_036446115.1 Thermodesulfobacteriota bacterium
TGAGAAACAGGTCATAATGTCTAAATTGTTCCTTGTAGTAGGTAAGAAAAGACCTAAACTCTTTATCTACAGCACTGTACTCTGGTGAATCTATGCCGTTCTCTTTGAATGCTATATTAAATTTCTCGATGGCATCGATAATGGTTGGAGTATTTACCAATGCAGCAATGTCTCTTTCTTTTTCAAGAATATAGTTTTCAATCTGGCGGGCTTTATTATCAGCAATAGAAATCAAATGGTTCGTCACTTCTTGCTTCATTGTTTTTCTGGCATTGTCATAGCTTACATAACCGAAAAGAATTAGAGGCAAAAGTGCCACCACTAAAAACCACAATGAAAGCTTTTTAGCAATAGTAGGTTTCTTAGATATTATTTCTTTGAACATGTTCTTTTTTATCCTTACTAAAAAACTAGAATGATGATATTTTCATTTCTCACTTGTTTCCTGCACCACTTGGGAATTCATCCTTAATGGAGTCAACGGGAGCACAAAATAGTTTAGAGCCCTTTGCTTCTAATAAAAAATCCACTTCCGGAATATTTTCCGCAAGTGAGGTGTAAGCAAACTATACACAAAGTACAATCTGAGACACTGGAGAGCCTTTTATAATTAAGTTTATTGGCAAAAGCTATCTTATATAGAATACAAATTGCAAATATCATGTTAACTATTTACAAGTCAAGAAGTTTAATTCATATTTTTTAACTAAGTTGCTATAAAAAAGGATACATTACTAAGCAAGATATATCTTGTTCTTAAATGTTAGAATCATCCATTAAATCTCCAGTTGGAATCATGAATCTTTTTCTTTAAGTGCTTTTCTAAAAAGCATCACAATTTTATCTCCGATCTCTTTATTCCTAATGATACCAAAAGCTTTTTTGAAGTCTTTTAAAGGCATGACAACCTTGGCCATAGTACGGTGTCCCCCAGCTATGCTACCGTCCTGGAAAATCTTTTTCACCATTTCCCCCGCATTCTTTACATACCCTACATTCCTTATTGAGATTACTAGGTTTTTTTGAAACAATCCGGAAACAACCGACCACTCAGCACCAGCTACCTGAAGACAAAAATCCGCTAAACGTGGAATTATATCCTCCTGCTTAACTGGCCCCAGGTGAGCAAAGAGCACCTTGTCAATCAATTTCTGCTTTCTGAGCACCTTAATATAAGAGCTTACCTCCTCAGGATTGAGTGAGGGGTGATCCATTCTTCGAATCAAATTGTGATTCGCCAGGGGATAGAGATAGGTGAAGACATCAATATCGGCAGGATTCACTTCTCTATCCAGCATGAAGGTGTCTGACTTGATGCCATAAAGGAGTGCCGTAGCCAATCTCTGATTTATTTTAATATCATTTGATATGAAATACTCACTAAGAATGGTAGAGGTAGCCCCATACTGAGCTCTAATATCTTTGAAGGAATCTTCGTAGCGTGCAATCTGAGGATGATGGTCAAAAATTATATCAGCCTTCGGAACTCTCTCTCCAAAGTAGGAAGGTTGTACATCTACCATAGCAATCATTGAAAAATTTCCAAGGGATTGTTGATCTAGTAACGTATAGCGAATATCCAAAAGCCGTATCATACTCAGATTCTCACTGCGGGTAACTTTACCAAAAGAACCAATGGGTGCTGTAGTACGATTTCTGCCCAATAAGGTTCTTAGAGCTATCCCGCTCGCCAGTGCATCGGGATCGGGGTCATGCTGGGTGAGAATGAGTATATGCTCTGCCCCTTTGGTAAGCTCACGAATCTTATGGGTCCAGTGTCGGTTACGGATATACAACCACTCTTTGTTTATGTCTTTTTGTAACAAAGCATTTATGTAAAGATAGGAGATATTAACCTGATGTAGTGGTGGAACCTCTTTGCGATTGGCGATTAAAACTACGATGGGGACACTGTCACAGACCTTGAGGATAGGTTGCAGTAACTTGTCCAGCGTCTCCCCTTTGTCAGCCTGAAGGATAATCCTATCGTCCGGGCTTATCGCAAGTTTTTGGTAGGTACTACTTTTTAAAGGATCTCCGTGAACGATCTTTGTGTTTTTGTGAAAAACTCGTGGGAGGACAAACTTCTCTTTCTGGAACAGGATAACCTCTTCCTCCCCAGGTATAAGCTCTGGTAATTGGTGTACTAAAAGTGGAGTTTCAGAGATGATAATATATCGCAAAGTATTAGCCTTCTATGACCTCTAAGCCTATCTATATGCTCATCTTGCATCGTGGAGTAAATTACCACCCGTGAAACAGGTGGCTTTGTTTCACGGCCAAAGGCCGTTAAACAAAGGAAGCACGGAAATGCTAATGTTTCCTTTTGCGACCCCGTGCGAAGCACGGGGTTTTCAAAGCACACAATACTCTGAAGCATGAAAGACCAAAGGAAGAATTTTACATAAGATGTAGTACTAGCTCGATTGGTTTTGAGTGCTAAGAACGTTCCTGAAGATATCGTGTAAAGAGCTCCTCATGATCTGTTTCGTCATCTAAAACGCTCTGTAGCATGGTTACCAATTCAGGATACTCTTCAAACCTGTCTATCTGACTTTTATATCGCTGTGTTGCTGATTTTTCCAATTGAATATC
>JAZFSJ010000264.1:0-10821 GCA_036446115.1 Thermodesulfobacteriota bacterium
TCAGCGATCAACATTTAAAAATGCAATTATATTACAGAAACTTAAGCTATTAAAAGAACTCATCTTAATAATCAAGATAGTACATATATGGAGCAACTGGGTTTTTACTTGGCCTTTCTGCATAACCAGATAATATTATTTTCTTAAAAAGTCTATTTGTTGTAAGTTATTAATATAATTAATTTAATTTAATATATTGACAATAACTATATTATTGTATATAATAAAGGATAATTATCAGACTTTTAGCAGTATGTTTTTTTCTGCTATTTACATAGTAGTGTCACTAAAGATAAAATCAGAATTTTAGAGTAGTATCTCCCTAGAACTGGAGATAACTATCAATAACTATTTGATATTTATCTTTTATATATAAATTATTTGATACTGATAGGGACACCTTCATGGGTAAATTTACACAATGGACACATAAGGTAATTATTTTGATATTGTGCGTTTTTCTCACATACTTTTTTCCACAAGTAATTAAATCATCAATGACAGTGAATGATACTATCTGCTTGGCATGTCACGATTTTTCTGATGGTGCAGGCCTCCACACTGGGGAGGCACACTCTAATGCTGATTGTACCGATTGCCATACGGAAGTGGGAGATTCTCCACTTACTTCTACCTGTTTCGAATGCCATCCACAGGGTGGTCCCGGCGAGTGCCCATTAGTTGATTTCCATGATCCTGATATGGGTGCTGATTGTGTCTCCTGCCATATCAGTTGTAGCGACGAAGACTATGAACATATATCTATCTGTATGACATGTCACGATGTACAGAATCTGCACGAACGTATTGGACACATAAACATAGGGTGTACTCAATGTCACCAGACATCACCTGATGGTGGCATTATTGAGTTCATTGTTGATCCAAACACATGCACTGCATGTCATCCTTTGTTAAACCCAGGCAAATGCAGTTTGGCGAGTACGAGTGATCATGCTAGTACCTGCCTCACCTGCCACATTGAATGTGCTGATGGAACAACCACTACTACCTCTGTAACTGGTGGACATGAGGATAGTGGTGCAGTCGACAATACACTCTGTTTACTGTGTCATGAGTTGGGTAGTTTGGGTGAGCAAGACGATACAACGTTACATGGTGAGCGTGAGCATAGTGATTGTTCTCAATGTCATTCGGGAGGCATAGGCAGAGGAACGGTCATTGCTGATAAATGTATACTATGCCACCCCTTGGAAGAACCAGGACCAGGTAAATGTAATTTAGTAAGTGAGCATGGTGACAATACATGTAGTAGCTGTCACGTTGAGTGCACGGGGCCATCCACAACCACCACCACAGTTTCCGACGATCACCTCAATAGGTGCTTAGAATGTCACTCGGTGAATGATATACACGGAAACTCAAACCACTATGATTGCGCAAAGTGCCATGACGGTGGTGTCAATTTTAACAAGTGTACAGCGTGTCACTCTGGTTGCACGTTACCCATTTCTCATGGGAGTTCCTGCCTCGGATGCCACGATGAGTGTACGGGGCCATCTACTACTACCACCGTGTCTCCATTTCCAAATCACATCGATACCTGCTTAGAATGTCACGTGGTGGATGATTTACACGACGTAGAGAATCACAGCAATTGCAACCAGTGTCATAAAGGTGATATCGTGGAGGTCGGCGCGTGTGTCATATGTCATCCAACAGATGATCCTGGTAAATGCAATTTGGTAAATAGGTATCACTGGACATGTCTCGAGTGTCACCCGGATTGTGCAGAACCAACCACTACCACCACAGAATCCATTTTTGCAGGAGGAGGGCATATTTCGGTGTGTGCAGTTTGTCACAGGGAGAGTGATTTCGAGCAGGATTTTCACAAAAAACATGCATTTATTAATAGTTGTCTAACGTGTCATTTAGATACACCACAGAGCGATAATGTGTGGCTTGGAGCATGTGTTGAGTGTCATCCTTTTGGTGATCCGGGCTTGTGCAATCTAGGTGACACACATGATGCTAATTATGGAACTGGATGCCTTGAGTGTCATGTTACGTGTGTGACGACAATCCCCCCACCCCCGAGTACAACCACTACGATTAATAGCGAATGTTTTCTAATACATACCTATGGGAATAACTCTGAAGAGATAGAGCTCCTTAGATACATCCGAGACAATGTACTGAAGAAAACTCCAGAAGGTAAAGAACTAATCAACCTACATTACCGATGGAGTCCTGTGATAGTGAGAGCAATGGAAGCGGATGAGGAGTTTAAGCAAGCAGTAAAAGAGATGATTGATGGAGTTTTAGGGTTGATTGAGTGAAGATTGGAATAGATTTTCTGATTTGACAAACATTTTAAAGGCAGGGTTTCGGCTCTGCCTTTTGTTCTATATATTGTATGTTAACAATTGAACTCAATAGTCGGGTAACAGAGTGGCATTGCTGCCACTCCGTCCCCTCAGACATGTAAGTTACACTAAGATGTCTCTAAATTTGACTTAAACCTTCTATTTTAGCGCCACCATATATTGTATCTGAAGCCTATCAGGTTGACTCAAAACAAACTATCCAAATTCGCAATTCTTGACTGTATCGTTTCAGAAAAAAGCAGAAGAAGAGGAATGTTTCTACCAGATTTAAGCCACACACAAAATATGTTTTATCAGATTATATTTTGTTTATTTCACAAACTTTATCGTGCATCCTACACCCTGTATCTTTTTTACTCCCTTTCCGATATCTCTAATAGAATGCCTCCCGTAGCCTTGGGATGCAGAAAGGCAATCTTAGCTTTGCCTGCACCATAACGCGGCTGTTGATCAATTAACCTAACGTCCTTCTCCTTCAGTTCTTTTAAAGCCTCTTCGATATTTTCAACTCTGAGCGCTACATGCTGAATACCCTCACCCCGTTTTTCAATAAATTTTGCTACGGGACCATCGGGAGAAGTTGATTCCAGTAGTTCTAACTCGGTATCTCCTAAGGGTAGGAAGGCAACCTTGACCTTCTGATCTTCAATCACCTCTGTATCCGTCGATGAGATACCCAGGGTATCACGGTAAAACGCGAGTGCTTCTTCCATATTCTTCACTGCAATTCCGATGTGGTCTAATTTTGTTACTTTCATTTTATTCTCCTTTCTTTGATTAGAATATTGAAAAACTTCACCACAGAGATCACAGAGATTTAAATATCAACAAATGAGTTTTTTGCCTTTTTTATTATCTCTGCTCTCTTAAATTATTATTTATACATTCTTTCCTGATAAACATTCAACGTTACTGAAAAACCAAACAATCCTGAATAACTTAAAGAAAATTTTTTGAGCACACAGAGTATTTCTCCGTGTACTCTGTGGTTTCATTCTTGCTTTTTCTTATCTAAAAGCTCTAACAAAAGGTCAACACAGGAATAGGGATCTTTTTCACGATTGTTAATCTGTTCAATGAGGGCTTCCATAGGATGCATTCCTTTTACTTGATCATGCACATACTGGGATATCTTTTGTTCTAACAATCTAGTAACTTCTCTCCCTATCCTTTCCTTGCGCTTGTCAATTAAGAGACCATTTTCCGTGAGGTGTGTGCGATGAAGCATGATTTGTTTAACCAGCTCATCAATCCCTTGATTTTCAGTCGCAACCGTTTTAATTACGGGTTGTCTCCTTAAGCCAGGGGAAGGGTTCAAATCTAACATAGCACTGATCATGGTAGCTACCTGATCGGCCCCTTCCCGGTCTGCCTTGTTGACCACAAAGATATCCCCAATCTCCATAATACCTGCTTTGATTATCTGGATATCATCGCCCAAACCCGGGACAGAAACTACAATGGAGGTGTCCACTATTTGTACAATTTCAACCTCATCCTGCCCTACCCCAATGGTTTCAACGAGGATGAACTCCTTACCAGAGGCATCAAGGATCTTCACCACATCAGAGGTTGCTTGAGATACCCCCCCCAGACCTCCCCTTGTTCCAAGACTCCTAATAAAGACCTTCTGATTATTGGTTACATCTTGCATGCGAATACGATCACCCAATAGGGCTCCCCCGGTAAAGGGGCTGGAAGGATCAACCGCTATAATGCCTACACTATGATCCCGATCGCACAGGCTAAGCGCTACTCTATCTACCAGTGTGCTTTTGCCCGAACCGGTCGGACCTGTAAATCCAATGAGATACGCATTCCCCGTGTGGGGATAGAGCTGCTTCATGGCCTCTAACCAGCCAGGAAGCTCATTTTCAACCATAGTGATGAGTCGAGCAATCGCAAGTTCAGAGCCGCTCAAAGCCTTTTTTACCAGTTCCATAAACAAATGACCGCGCATGGATAGTGGTTTAGGAAGGAAGGTGCTCTTTAATGTAGGTAATGATTGTTTCCGTGGAGGTGCCTGGACCAAAAATCTCTGAAATTCCTGCCTGTTTTAGGCTTGTAATATCCTCTTGGGGAATTACTCCGCCTCCCATCACAAGAACTTTTTCCATCCCCTGCTCTTTTAACCCCTTCATAATGGCGGGAAACAAATGGCTGTGGGCTCCAGAAAGTATGCTGAGCAGCAGAACATCGATATCCTCCTGTAATGCGGCGCTCACGATCTGTTCCGGAGTTTGTCGCAAACCGGTATACACTACTTCCATCCCTGCATCTCTAAGGGCGCGAGAGATTACCTTGGCTCCCCTATCATGCCCATCCAAACCTGGCTTGGCTACCATTGCCCTAATCTTTTTCTCTGCCACCGAAACCTCCTCTCTATTGGTTAGATAATAGTTAAAAAATTAAGGATTATTAGTAATTTAAGTAGCACAGTGTTTATTTGCCTGTCAAGGTTTTTCTGGTGCATGAATCTTGACAGAGCAGGGCATATTTGTTAATTAACGGTAGTGATATATCTTCTGATAAGTGCTCAAAAATGGTTGAAAAATTATTAGCCTTGCTTAACTTATATTTTACTGCTAACATAATCGAATGTTAATCAACAGACCGTAAAGACAAGGGAAACGGAGGATGGCAATGGAGGTCATAACGGCAATTAAGGAACGGAGAAGTATCAGAAAGTACAGGCCAGACCCCGTATCAGACAGTGATCTAACCGAGGTGCTGGATGCTGCCAGATGGGCTCCTTCCTGGGCCAACACCCAATGCTGGGAATTCATTGTTGTGAAAAACCCTGAATCCAGGAGAAAATTAGCAGAAACACTTCCTCCGGGAAATCCCGCAATTTCCTCCTTCACCCAGGCCCCTACTGTTATTGTGGCCTGCGCCCAATTGGGAAAAGCGGGCTACTTTAAAGGAAAGGCAGGGACAAATAAGGGTGACTGGTATATGTTTGATGTAGCCCTGGCCATGCAGAACCTAACCCTGGCTGCTCATGCAAAGGGATTGGGTACAGTCCACGTTGGTTTCTTTGATGCAAAAGAAGTAGCAAAACTGCTTGAAATCCCTGAGGGAACGGTTGTTGTCGAGATGACCCCTTTAGGACATCCTGACCAAGAGACAAAAGCAACTCCAAGGAAAGAATTGAGCGAATTTGTTTTTTATGAAAAGTTTAAAAGCAGTACCTAGTGGTCATTTTACACACTAATGTGGATTACTTATGAAATTATTTATTACTTTTGAGGGCATAGAAGGCTGCGGCAAAACCACCCAAATTAGTTTGCTTAAAGAATATTTGGAACAGAAGGGTTATTCAGTCGTTGCTACCAGGGAGCCGGGGGGTACCCAAATTGGGGATAGCATGCGAACCATACTACTTGATTCCAGGAATACTCATATAGACATTAAAACAGAACTCCTGCTTTATGAAGCCTCTCGTGCTCAACATATAAAAGACGTCGTCCGACCGGCACTTGATAAGGGGTCTATAGTGTTATGTGATAGATTTACCGATGCGACCCTTGCCTATCAGGGTTATGCCCAGAGAATAAACAAAGATTTAATAGAACGCCTTAATCAATTTGCAACCGATAACATAACTCCTGATTTCACAATTTTAATTGACTGCCCGGTTGAGATAGGCCTTAAAAGAGCAAAAAAAAGAGGGGCAACCGTAAACCAGAAAATTAATGAGGATCGTTTTGAAGAAAAAAACATCTCCTTCCACCAAAATGTAAGATTAGGATATCTTCAAATTGCTGAGTGTAATAGCAATCGTATTCACATTGTTGATGGCAGAGAAGATGTTTCTACAGTTCAGCAGGGGATTCGGACGGTTGTTTTAAAAAAGATAGAGAGTTTGCAACCTGTTATTAATTAAAAGGCAGATGTCGTTTAAAAAGATTAAAGGACAGGATAGACAAATTGAGATTCTAATGAGCGCGATAAAGAGTGAAACCGTTTCCCACTCCTATCTCTTTACCGGTATTCCTGGAATTGGGAAAAGGACTACGGCTACTGCAATTGCTAAGGCACTGAATTGCGAAACCGGAAATGGTGACTTCTGTGATTGCTGCATTCCCTGCAAAAAGATTGAACATCGTACTCATCCTGATATCTTTTGGATTGAGCCTGAGGGAGATTATGTTAAGATTGACCAGATCAGAAAAATGCAGGAACAGATCAAGTTCACACTATATGAAGGAAAAAGTAAGGTAGTAATTATTACTAACGCGCAAAATATGAATCGCCAGTCTTCCAATTGTCTGCTCAAAACATTGGAGGAACCACCTCCCCATACAGTTTTGTTTCTTTTGACAACCGCTCCTTACCAAATGCTACCGACTATCAGGTCCAGATGCCAGAGGGTTATGTTCCAACCCCTGTCATCAGAGTTGATTGTAGAACTATTGAGAAAAATGCGAGGAGGAGAAAATAGAGAACTTAAGCTTAGTGCTTCTTTATCTGGAGGAAGTATCGGTAAGGCCATACAGTGGATGGAAGGCGATGCACTTAAGGGTAGAAAGCAATTGCTTGAGAAATTTAACCAGCTCACCAAGGGTTATGTTACGGAAATCCTTGATCTAGCCGAGTCATTAGGAGAGGACAAAGAAGTATTAGTCGAACTATTAGACTTGCTCAGGTTATGGTTTAGAGATATTCTAATATTTAAAGAAACTAATCAACCAACTTACCTTATCAACAAAGACCTTCAAGATGATGTGAACAGAAGTGCTTCCCTGTTGAGCTGTTCTGATATTTTTGAAAAGGTAAATATTTTGACTGATGTTCAGCTGGCTTTGCATAGCAACGTTAATCCCAGGCTTGCCATGGAATCTATGCTATTACAACTATGCCAGTAAAAACATGCTACGTCTTTTCCTTTAATACTATAATTATTAACAACCCATAGACCTATGTCGGGGGAGACTTCATATGAAACGACTTGTAGAAATTAGATTCCGAAGAAGTGGAAAGATATTTGATTATGATGCGCGCAATCTTGACTTAGAAATAGGCGAGAAGGTAATGGTAGAATGGGAAGATGGGCTCAAGATGGGAATAATATTAAAGGTGAAAGAACCTGAATCTTCCATCTCTTCTTTCAAGCCTCATCATAGGGTCATAAGAAAGGCAACTGAAGCAGATCTTGAATATGACTCTAGGAAAGATCATAAAGAGAGAGAAGTTTATCAAGCCTGTCTTAAAAAGATAATGGAGATGGAACTTCCTATGAAGTTGGTCGAAGTAGAACATATCCCGAATGTCAATAAGTTTATCTGTTACTTCACTTCAGATGGAAGGGTAGATTTCAGAAATCTGGTAAAAACTCTAGCAAGTGACTTTCATGCACGTGTGGAGATGAAGCAGATTGGTTCTCGCAATAGATCAAAAATGATTGGCGGTATCGGCCATTGTGGGAGGGAGCTATGCTGTTGTTCCTTTCTTCAGGACTTTGAGCCAATTACCGTTAGGATGGCCAAGGATCAAGGACTGGCCCTGGACCCCACAAAAATATCTGGAGTATGTGGCAGATTGATGTGTTGTCTTATTTACGAGCATAAAACTTATTGTGAATACAGGAAGATCCTTCCTAAGTGTGGCAAGAAAGTAGTAACAGAGTTTGGCGCGGGGAAAGTTATTAAACAAGATATTCTAAAACAAAAGGTCTGGGTTAAACTGGACAGTGGTAAAGAAATAGAGCTATCCACTCACGAAATCAAGAAAGAAGGCTTCCTTAAAATAGGGAAAATGCATAAGTGATGCTCCCCGCGCACAGCGCGGGGCATCCCGGTAATTAAATTTGATTATTTATGAACTGTGCCGATTCATCCCCGCATACCCTGGTTAAATATGCTTCGCATTTAACTGGGCAGGCAAGGCGGGGCTTTCTCGGCACCTGCCGGTAAGGCTACACTATGGAAAACAGCTTTTATGTCACTACTCCAATCTACTATGTTAATGACCTTCCTCATATTGGTCATGCCTATACCACTGTAGCAGCTGATGTCCTCGCTCGATACCATCGATTAGCAGGACTGCGTGTTTTCTTCCTAACCGGTACTGATGAACATGGGCAGAAGGTGCAAGAAGCTGCCCTTGAAAAAGGCATAACTCCACAAGAACACTGTGATAACATGGTTATACGGTTCCAGAATCTCTGGAAGAGGCTTATCATTTCCAATGATGACTTTATACGAACTACAGAAGAAAGACATAAAACTGTTGTTCAAGAAATTCTCAGCAATCTCTATAAACAAGGAGATATCTATAAGGCAAGCTATGAAGGGTGGTACTGTGTACCAGATGAAAGATTCTGGACTGAAAAAGATTTAATCGAAGGGTGTTGTCCTGAATGCGGTCGCGCTGTTCAACAGATAAAAGAATCGAATTATTTTTTCCGCATGAGCAAATATCAAAAATGGCTAATCGGCTACATTGAGAATCACGATAATTTTATTCTTCCTAAAACTCGCAGAAATGAGGTTTTGGGGTTTTTAAAACAACCCCTGGAAGACCTATGCATCTCTCGTCCGAAGAAACGCCTTTCTTGGGGAATACCTATACCTTTTGATAATAACTATGTAACCTATGTATGGTTCGATGCCCTTATTAACTATGTGAGTGCCACAGGATACCTTAAGGACAACGACAGGTTCCCCCCACTTTGGAAAAATGCAATTCATCTTATTGGCAAGGATATTCTTACTACTCATAGTGTATATTGGCCAACCATGCTGAAGGCGATAGGTCTTGAACCACCCCGGATGGTATTTGCACATGGTTGGTGGACTATAGAAGGTCAGAAGATGTCCAAATCCCTTCACAATGTGGTAGAACCTAATAAACTTATCGAAAATTATGGAATCGATGCTATTCGTTTCTTCCTTCTGCGGGAAGGCACATTTGGTTCGGATGCTGACTTTTCACATAGGGCACTTGTTCATCGCATCAATAGTGACTTAGCTAATGATCTAGGGAACCTGCTAAACCGGTCACTTGCCATGGCCATTAAATACTTTAAGGGATCTATTCCAAAACCATCAAACCTTGAGGCGATTGATGAGGAATTACGGAAGAAGGCTATGCAGGTCGTAAAAAAGGTAGATAGTCATATGAAGGAAGTGGCTTTTCATAAAGCGCTGTATTCCATTTGGGAATTAGTGGGAATGACCAATAAGTATATCGATGAAACTGCACCCTGGTCTCTAGCTAAAGATACACGTAAGCATTTAAGACTATCAACGGTGGTCTATTCCATGATAGAATCATTAAGATTCATTACTATTTTACTTTTTCCCTTTATCCCCTCATCTGCAGAGAAAATGTGGAAGGCATTAGGTATTAAAGAAAATCTAAACCAGCAAAGGTTAAATAATATCAACAACTGGGGAGAACTGACCGAGGGAACGGTGGTAACTAAAATCCCCCCCCTATTCCCGCGCATAGAAAACTAAAACCCCGTTGTAACTGGCGTCACATTTTTTCTAACGGGGTGTTTGATTAATCTTTTTCGCAGCAGATGGAGCTTGGCCGCCTTGCCCGCCTGCCCGAGCTGACACTCGTGTCGGCCAGGTTCTTTACGACGTCGTCATCATTACTCATGGATTATTACTATTATGACCAGACGTGTTTTTAACCTCGCTAACAATTTAACCCTTTTCAGGATTGTGATTGTCCCAGTCTTGATCGTTATTTTACTTTACTCAACAAATAGAAATTCTTCCCTTATTGCCGCTGCCCTTTTTATAATAGCCGCTTTAACAGATTGGTTGGATGGTTATATTGCCCGAAGACAAAATCTCATTACCTCTCTAGGAAAATTTTTGGACGCCCTCGCTGACAAAATCTTAGTGAGTGTAACCCTCATTATGCTTCTGTCCTTAAACAGGGTTCCGGCCTGGATCGTAGCCATCATTATAGCCCGAGAGGTAGCGGTAACTGGCTTGAGAATTGCGGCCTCCCATGAGAAGCTTATTATTGAAGCAAGCAAACTGGCAAAATACAAGACAACCTTCCAACTATCTGCGACTGCTGCGTTGTTGATTCACTACACCTACTTTAATATAAACTTCCACCTAGTGGGTATGATCCTTCTCTGGATAGCTCTCGTGATTACTCTGTGGTCAGGTATTATCTATTTCATCAAATTCTTCTCACGTGCCTTCACTAGTTAAGTGATGCTCCCCACGCACCTTATTTGTCCTCATAGCGCTATTGATCTTAAAGAGGGTTCTCTGATAAAGTTTTTCAAACATTTAAAAAAGTAACCTACCACCTGTGGAACGGGTGATTTGTGAGGAGTAATTTACAATGAATAAGTCTATTGGTAGTGCGCTCATTTTAATATTTACCATTATCGGTGGAATTCTTTTATATGTATGGTACTACCAGCAAAAAGACATAACAAGGGTTCCATCCATAGAAGAAGAAAGATCAAACAAGCAGACAAAGAATTTCAATC
>JAZFSJ010000265.1:0-2597 GCA_036446115.1 Thermodesulfobacteriota bacterium
TAGGTGAAGAAATTTATTGATAATCTGAAGGCTGAAACGCCTCGGGGGGTGGGTGGTAGGGAGCAGGAGCTCCTGCCTGTTGTCTGGCTTCTTTTACTTCTTCCAATGTAACAGTCCGTGGTATTACCAGATTCTGACCTATAAAAATTTGCAGGGGATCTCTAATCTGATCTCTGTTAGCCTTATAGATAATAGGCCATTGATAGGGATCATTGTAAATCTCTCTCCTTCCTGCAATGATACGCAGTGTGTCACCTCTTTTGACCTTATAAGAGGAGGGAAACCTCTTTTCCAATACTCGTGCCCGAATTGCGGCTGCTTCCTTTTGAGCTTTTGCAATGATGACCGCAGCTTCTTCCTCTGCTTCTTCCACTATTTTCTTCGCCTCTCTAAGCATCTTCTCTTCTTTTCTTCCTTCAGGATCTTTTTCTTCGAGGAGTTTGGGTAACTCCTTGAAAAGTTGAAGTGATAGTTCAGCTTTTTGTCTAGCCAAATTATATTTTTCAGATTCAAAAGCTGATTCTGCCTTTTTTAAAGACTGCTTTGCTTTGTATGAAACTTCAATGATATATTTTTCCAACTGTATTAAGTTAGACTTATTTATTTCTTCCTTTGCTAATTTAATGGCCTTACCTGCCTGAGATTTATACATAGCAATCTGAGCATCTTCTTTGGATTCCTCCAAAAGGTCTTGGGCCTTTCCATACTTGCGCTTATCCATTTCTATTTCTGCTAAATGAAATTTTTCCTTAGCACGAGTATATTCACCAGGTGCGTAGACGGGAGCCTCGGCTTTAAAAGCAATGTTCAAGGCCTCCTCGGCCTCTTCTCTCTCATTCACAGGTGCATGAGCCACACAAGCACAAAGCATGAAAAACAGAGCAATCAGCAAAATCTGTATTTGAAGATATAATTTATTCCTGAAGGACTTCAAGGTTCTCCCCTATAGCAGTAAAAAGTATATCAACATTAGATTATCTTCATTACAAAGGGATTTGTCAATATAATTTAGTTGAGATAGTAAATCTTAACTGGGATACTTTACAAAGGGATGCAAACCATCTGGCTGCTTATTAAGATAGAAAGATTCCCATAATTTCATGTATATCCTTTTCCCCGAAAACTCATCCCTGATAAATTGATTGCCTTCTCAAAACCGATTTATTATTATATAGCATTACTATTGTAATTAAGACAACACCTTTTGCCAAAAGAGACCACGCCATGACCCCCTTTGTATCTGTTGTTGGAAAATCCTATCCCGTAAAGACATCCTTACTCGAAAAATATAAAAGGCATTACTGATTTTATTGAAACGCGTTTCCTTTAAAAACCTGATTAATATCAACCCCCAGATAAAAGAGCGATGAAAGAATCTTCTCATTACACTACACAACCTGTCACCGGGGTAATTTTAGCCGGTGGTAAAAACATCAGGATGGGTGAAAGCAAAGCATTTTTAGAAATAGCTGGCCAAAGGATTATTGATCGGACAGTAGAACTTTTCAAAGGAATATTTAGTCAAGTCATACTGATTACTGACACGCCATTGGAATACTCTTATCTTGACATTGAAATCGTTATTGATATAGTCCCCAAGAGGGGAGCATTAATCGGTATCTATACTGGTCTTTTCTACTCTTCTCATCCTTATTGCTTCGTCACCGCCTGTGATATGCCTTTTCTCAACAGAAAGGTAATCGAGTATATGATCACTATCAGTAAAGATTATGATGTAGTAATTCCTCTCCTTTCAGATGGGTACCATCCCCTCCATGCCATCTATTCCAAGAAATGTATACACTCTATAGAAAAACTCATCCATGAAGACAACCTCAAGATCATCGACTTCTTTGACAAAATCAAGGCAAAAGAAGTAACGACAGATGAAATCAATTCTTTGGATCCTACCCTGAATTCTTTCCTAAATATTAACACTCCTGAAGATCTCACAAGGATAAAAGGAATAGAGTTCTAAAAATGGCCATTGGACAGAAGGGTTCGCAAAAATATGGGTTGTTTCTGGTACTACTACTCTTTGTTGTCCAGTATGCTCTAAGCAAGTACCTAGGATTGACAGTCGAAAATATCCGTATACAGGTGGAAAATACCGGATTTTGGAGCCCTATTTTCTACATCGCGATATTTGCCGCAGGTGAGTTTATTCACATCCCTGGAATTGTCTTTGTTGCAGTAGGTATCCTCGTCTACGGCAAGTTGTTGGGTTTTGTTCTGGCGTTTATCGCCTCTGTGGTTTCGGTCTCCTTTAGTTTTTTTGTGGTCCGTGCAATCGCTGGAAATCCCCTCAGCCAGATTGAGCGCCCGTTTTTTAAGAAGATATTGGCGCGATTGGACAGGCGTCCAATCAGAGTTGTCCTGGTCCTACGTCTTTTACTGTTTCTGTCGCCGAAGCTTAATTACGCCCTTGCTCTTACCAATGTCCGTTTTCGCGACTATCTGATTGGCTCGGCACTAGGTATCTTGCTCCCCCTCGGAGGAGTGAGCCTACTCTTCGACTGGGTGCTTGTTCACTTGTTGGGTTAAACCCAGATTTTGCAGTAGACGTCGTGGCGAGGCGTAGAAAACCGCAGCGAAAC
>JAZFSJ010000266.1:0-3313 GCA_036446115.1 Thermodesulfobacteriota bacterium
TGAGACCGATGGACTTCGGGGAAATAAGCTGGGTTATTTTAACAGCAGCTATTAGATCAGGATGCTCAGGCAGGGGAATCTGGTAAACCTTTAACAACCTCACCTTCTCCGGGTGAGACACCCCCACACGTTTTGCATCTTCGATCTGATCTTTCGTTAATGCAACCCCATTTTCTAGAATATGCTTTTCCTGGGCTTCAGCCCATTCACAGGCTAAAGGTAGCAAAACCTGAAACTCTTCTGCGGTAATTATATTCAAATTATTATCTCACTATTTTTTCCCTCTATTGATACTTGAAATTTTGCTTTAACTATATGATATAAATAACATACTATTCAGGATTTGTGCGCTTAAGAATCTCCAGCAGATGTTTCCTGACTGTATCAGGATATCGGGAAACAATGCGGGAAAGATACGTGTTGCGTATCTTATGCAGATTGCGGAAGGTAACTAGTGTTTCAGGTTTTACCCCGTGTCGTCGCATTAGGTATATGAAATCATAAAGAGCCTGTTCCGGTGTGGCTATTACTCCGCTATCAGGAGGTGAGTACACAGAAGCACTTACACAAACGAACGTATATCTTCCCACTGGAGTCAGACGTTCTCGAGAACGATTGTGCCTTCGGTTAGTAAAGCAGGTCATTCTCGTGGGAACTTGTGTTATCAACTGATGATAGTGTAAGGCATAAGTGCCGGTTATATATGCACGCGAATCAATGGTTGGCAATAAAATCTCTGCTGTTATTGTACTCGGCAGTCCATATTTCCCCTGCGCGTAGCGTTCTATCAGACCATATTTCCTGAGTCGACTCAGCTCAACATTTAATACATTAAGAGATGTTCCAGCTACATTGGCAAGTTCAGTGACGGTGAAAATGTTTTTACCATGAAGCTTGCTTTGTGTTTCGAGATATTTTTGCCATGCCCTTGTTTTCATGAGTCTTCCTTTGAGCTTAATTTTAGCCTTTTTAGCAACACGTCACACACCCTGTCGAATACCATAGAGGCACCTCCGGCCTCATTAATGTTTGCAACTGCTTGAGGATCAAGTTGATCGTCAATGATTTCCTTTATGGCACGGACATGATAATCTCGGTCAGTCACCATATCGTGTAATCTCTCCTTTACCAATAAGCGGGGAAGAGAGATTCCGGATAGCTTTAAAGCTATCCTTTCTGCTGAATCCGGAGCCAATTGATTTTCAAACAGGAAAAGATCTACTAAATCACGCTCTTCGATGGTCTGCCGATTGAAAAGTGAGATCACCTTGCTCTCAATCATATCCGTATCTGAAATTGTTGGATAGACCACTCCCTGTGCAGTTCGAACAGTTGGCTGGTCGAGACACACAATACGGGTGATATCAACAGGGATTCCAATCCGGCTATGGGACACGTCTATCCGATAGAAAGCCAGATTTATAATTTTCACACTCGGTGAATCTGCATTAGGACCGGTTGCAGGCGATACAGTACCATCATATCCAAAATGCTGCTTGACTTCGGGAAGGAGTTTTCTCTTGAACAAGGAAACAACTTCTGTTTGTTTTTCATCAAGATCACCGTCCCAGTGATAATCTACATCATTCGACAACCGACAGCTTTCGTCCAGAAAGCGATAGCGAAATCCGCCAATCAAACAAAGATTATGACCCGCTGGATTTGTCGCGATTACTGTTGCAATCAGTCTTTGTATTTCTTCAAGAACTTCTAATCGTCTATCTATCATGTAATTATATATAACATATTTGTTATACTATGTTACTCTATTAATATCGGTTTGTCAAGCTAAAATATTATTTAATATAAAACACTTAACCTTGATAAATACTATATTTTCAGATTAATATACCCTTTTTCCAACCGATTTTGATCAGATCGATTTTTGCTGGGTCTGCAGTGCCGAGGTGGTGACGGGTATCCGCTAGGAAAATGTGCTTGGGCGGGGGGTTTAAAGGTCGCTCCTCACCAAAAAACTCCTTACGCTTCGCCGTAAGGATGCGAACTCCGGTAGAGTCCACCGCAACCGGATCCAGCCCCACCAGCATCCCCTTATAAGGCCAGGTGTATTTAGGACTGAAATGATGAGGACCTACACCCTGAAAGAGAGGGTTAAAAAGCACCAGTATGTTAAGTCGGGTTTTCCCTTTTAACAGTGGGAGTTTCCAGATTGAAGCCAGATCTGCACAGGTATCGGGATGATAGGTGTAGGGCTCTTCAAGAAAAATAATGTAGTTTTTAATCAGACTTCCCACACCGGACCAATGGTGGGTCCTAAGGGGTCTCACATTGATAAGTGCCGTAGCCTTGAGAAAGAGAGGGTCATGGCGTACGCCACGATCGTTGATCCCAATATTCTTTACGGAAACACCGGCATCTAGGATTCTACTTTCAATAGCACGTTCCAGCTCCGGGGGTGTACAAATGGGCTGCCACTCATTTGATTTGATACCCACGATATCGGTAGGTTTGATAAGCTTCTTCCATGCCTGGACAGGGTCTTTCTCATCAAGAAGGGTCGTAACCGCTTCATCCAGCATCTGCTGCACAACCTCTTCCCTGGACTTGTTAAGATTATCCAGCACATCCTTATTTCGGACTAATACAACCCTGGTCTTCTTTTGCGTCTTAGCAAAAAGCTCAACCGGAGTACTCAAATATAAGGCACCGGCAAGCGCTGCCGTTGTGGTTTCTTTTAGGAACTCCCTTCTGGTACGGACTTTTGGTTTCATTTTTCCCCTCCCTTAGTTATTCATGTACTCTAATCACCTTGATTTCTTTTGAACTTCTTCAATCAAGTGAAGTGCCTTACCTTTCACAGGGGCATTGAACACAATGATAAGAAGGTTTTTCTCTAACCGGCAGGCCGTCCAGGTACCGTCTTCAATTTTCACAACAGGCTCTTTAGAGAGTTCCGGCAGATAATACTTTGCAAAATCGTCATAGGCATGTTTGGCATCTTTATCGCTTGAGTATTTCACCAGCAGTAAAAGGTACCTTTTTTTCTTTTCCCCGTACTTTGCCATCAGGGCTTTTGTTTTCTCATTAATGTGGAGAATATTTTGGTCTGCTACGAAGTAGTAAGAATTAAGCCAGACATAGTGGCGAAAATAGCGGATACTTTCTTTTACCAGTGACTGTTGAGGGAGAAGAGTCAGAATTTCGGGTAAGGGTCCCTCCTTTCCGATAGCCTTCTCTATTTTCCTGGCAAGCTCAAAAATAGCTTTCTTTGATTCAACTGTTTCGGGGATGGTGAGGATGGAAATATAGTAACGATCCTTCCAGAAAAGCAGCAGGCCCGCTGCATACTGGG
>JAZFSJ010000267.1:0-2230 GCA_036446115.1 Thermodesulfobacteriota bacterium
TCTTATCCTGTTCCTTACTTCAACTTTAACAACCGACGGATAGACTTTCTTGGTTACATCCTCAATCTCCGTTTCACCTCGCAAACCTGCGTTGGACTCTGCATTCAAGGTTGGAAAAAGCGCAAATGAAAATGCTGATAGCACGATAATAACTTTGAGTTTATTGGTCATTTTTAATTAACCTCCTTAATATTTGATTTTTGTACTAGTACCTTCAGAAACCTGCTCCAGAATATAAATTACCTGAGGTTCCCGAGAAGCAGACTGGATTTCCCCCCCATAATCTGCGGCTTCAATAATGGGGATAGTTTCTCCATTTCTTGGCTCTCCTCCTCTTTGAAATGTTGAGGGAGAGGCAAGGCCTTTTTCTAAATCAGCAACTTCTAGGGGGCCCTTTTTTTATAACTACTTGATATTAATAAAAAAGTGCTTGACTCTCTTTTTTCTTCAGCACAAAATTATTGCACACCTATCTATTCGCTCATTGTTTCGAAGTATCGGTTACCCCGCAGGCCGTCCGCGCAGACCATGGCAAAGGGCAACCCGGGCCTGCGGGGTTTTCGATGAGAAAGTGTAGTGGCCAAAGGTTCGAGGTGCACGATGCAATCTAAACTTTCGCAGTGATCGAGGTAAGTCTGCATTTCCCGTATATATCTATACTCGCTTTTTCTTCCCAGTTCACACAAATCAAGCCCAAAATGCCGGTTTTCTGATAGAAACGCAATGCACAGGTTACGTATTGCTGCTCGAAATTAATGGCCGCACGAGGTGTCCCCTCCATATTTTCTTAGCTCCCAGAATCGAAATCTCCCCTGCCTGCAAAAATAAGGCATGCGCTTTGCATTTAACTTCGATGAAGCACAATGAGTAACATCCCGCTACCATCGTATGCAATGGAGGACTACCAATATGAAGCCTAATAGCATGAGCAAAATCTTAGTTTTTGGCGTTTTTGTACTTTTTCTCTTGTCTCTCGGTGCATGCAATATTAAAAGCCTGGGCGTTCAGATCGGTGAAGAACCAGGCCCAGTGGTGGTCGCGAAGTCAAATTCAAAAGGCGGCCCACCTCCACATGCCCCAGCTCATGGTTATCGAGCCAAATATTCCTATCGATACTATCCCTCGTGCTATGTCTATTTCGATATTTCCAGAAAGTTCTACTTTTACCTGGCTGGGGATGGTTGGAAGGTGTCGGCATCGATTCCGGCAAGCATGCGCGTACAGCTCGGTGACTATGTGAGTATCGAAATGGATACCGATAGGCCGTACACCAAATTTAAAGAGCATAAAAAGAAGTATCCTCCTGGTCAGTTAAAGAAGAAGAAAAAGAAGAAGGAAAAATGGTCATAGTTGGGGAGATTCACATTAAAGAGTGCAACACCAAGGCAGTAAGGCTTCGCTTCTTTCTCAAAAGATCGTGGAGAGTGAAGTATATGAAGCATTATCTTACTTTATGCGGGCTTTTTTTAACTTTAATGGCAACCGGGTGTGCCCCAGCACTTATTGGAGCTGGAGCCGCCGGTGGCTATAAGGTCGCTACAGACGAACGAAATGCAGACGGGATGTGGGATGATTCTGCGATTACCACCAAGGTCAAAACCGAACTGTTAAAAGATCATATGACCACAGCCTTTCAGATTGACGTCGATACCTTAGAAGGGAAAGTTTTCCTAACAGGTGTGGTCGAAACAGAACAAGAGTCCGAACGGGCAGTTGAAATCGCTAAGAATGTTCCGGGCGCAAAAAAGGTTACTAACAACCTTCAGATCGGTGAAAGAACTTTTGGGCAATCCGTAGATGACACGGTTACAGGGAGTAGGATCAAAGCCAAACTCATTGTGGAGCCTGGAATTAGATCACTGAACATTGATGTTGACGTTTACAATGGCGTTGTCACCCTAAGAGGAATCGTAGATTCTAGTGACCAGAGGAAAAGGGCTATTGAGATTGCTCAGAGTACCTCCGGAGCGGTAAGGATTGTTGACAACATAAAGGTCCAGAACCACTAAAACATGTAAGGCCTGCACCGGTCTCTTAAAAGTTCACATATCATACTTTAATCCACACTTTTCCCCTGAAGAAACCGCTACCACAATTTGTGCTAGATTCACTAGTAGCAGAAGTGTGAATTAAGGGATGTCATTCACACTCTCTCAGTGGCCGAGGTGCGTTACCTTACTCAATCAAGTAGGACTTTCGGTCATACCTCTTTCCAAACCGACTTACCATA
>JAZFSJ010000268.1:0-8192 GCA_036446115.1 Thermodesulfobacteriota bacterium
GGAGTTTAAATTTGATTATTTATGAATTGTGCCGATTCATCCCCGCCTACAAGGCGGGGCTTTCTCGGCACCTGCCGGTAAAACCTGCAACCACGAAGTCCACGAAAAATTACCACGAAGATCACGAAAAGTTACCACAAAGTTTACCCCGTGAGAAGCAAAAGGAGTTTCTCATGGGATTGGTGACATCCAAAGTAAGAATGATGGTAAATGGTACACCAATTCTACCAACACTTCTAATGGGGGGATAGTAAGTCCATGAAGAATTTACTCGATCTTCAATTTTCCTATGAGTTGTTGGATTTCAAGCAAAGAAATGCGTGCATCATATCGGGCGACGATGAGGCGTACCTGCGCCCGAGCATAATTTACCTGGGCGTCCCTGAAATCAAGTGAATCGGATGCACCGGTTGCATAGCGCTCCTTTTGCAGTTCCAAATTCTGCCGGGCAGTACCAGTGTTTTCTTCTTCCAGCCGTACCTTTGCCATCCGTTTCTGAAAAGTGGTGTATTTTTCCTGCACCAGACCGGCAATCTCATTTTCGATGTTTTTTACGGTAAGATCCTGGTTGAGCGCTTCGAGGCGTGCATTTTGGTAGTTAATCTTATCAACGTTTCCGTTAAACAGGTTAAACGAGAGCATGAGACCCACACCTGATTCAATACTATGGCTATTTTTGTCTGTACTGATCATCACCTCTTCGCCACGTAAGGCCCGGTCCGTGTATCCGTAGCTGCTGTTCAGCACAAGCCGTGGCCAGAATGCTGATTTGGCAATGCGGACATTTTCGTCTGCAGCCTTCTTGTTATAACTGGCAGTAAGCAAGGTGCTGTTTCTCTCCCGTGCACTCATCAGCAACTCATCAAACTCACTATCAAAGGGGGGAATAACAATTTCCTTTTTGACTACCACAGGCGTGAGTGGGTCACGTGCCAGTGTAATGTTTAAATCCTTGTGTGCAATGGTGACTGCGAGCTGCTGGTCCAGCAGCACTGATTCATCATTATTAAAATTCACCCTGGCATTGAGCAAGTCAGTTGAAGATGCACCGCCCAGATCTCGCCGTACTTCTTCCCGTTCAAGGCGTCTCTTGGAAATATCACGTGTGTCATAGACAACATCAAGCAGCTGCTCCTGCTGCACCAGGTTAAAGAATGCCTCCATTATAGAAACCACTGTTCTCTCTATGGTATCGCGTGCCTGATACTCCCCACTCCTCGCAAGCTCATCGTAGCGTGTCTTGTCAGCAAACATCCCGAACCCATCAAACAGGGTCCAACTCAGACTGAGGTGTGAATTCAAAGATCGCGTTGAGGCATTTCCAAAGCGCGTCGGAGAGCCTGTTTCTTCATTTGAGTCATCGTAGCGAAAATCACTATTGGTATCAATTACCGGTAAAAAATTAGCTATACCTTTGCCCTTGTTATTGATGGCTATTTCTGCCGTATGACGGGCAATCTGAATGTCATAGTTATTTTTAAGCCCCAGTTTGATTGCATCCTCCACCGTCATTTCTTCTGTGGATGCATGGGTATCATTAGAAACAAGTAGTAGTAATGCGATGGGTGCTAATAATAGATAGACAAAAATGCAATATGCTTTCTCTTTCATCATTTCTCTCCGTTCAACCTGATTGACAGTGATTCGGCCTCACTGAGCTCACGGAATGCCGGTTCAACCTTTTCCGGCGTTACTGGTTCCTGGTACAGTGATTGTGCCCAAAGGCAGCGTACCCTGTTCAGTGCAAGGAACCCTGAAGGCAGCACGATCAGCAGGATAAAGGTCCCAAAAAGAAGGCCATAGGCAATGGAGACCGCCAGGGGGATCAGAAACTGGGCCTGTCGGCTGGTTTCAAAAATAAGCGGTGCAAGACCTATTGCTGTTGTCAAGGTGGTGAGCAGGATAGGCCGCAGACGTGATATAGAGGCATTGTAGACGGCATCATAGAGTTTTTGACCTGCCAGCAAATTGCGGTTGACCCGATCTATCAACACGATGCTATCATTTACCAAAATACCTGTAAGGGCGATAAGACCATACAGCGAGAGTATATTGAGAAGGATGCCTTGTATGCCATGTCCCCAGATGGCGCCCATGATTCCAAGCGGTATCAAGGAAAAGACCAGTCCAGCCTGGGCATAGGAGCGGAACACAAGTATGATAAGAATGAACATGCCAACGAATGCAATGGGAAAAGTTCTCCCAACAGAACGCATGACTTTTCCCTGCTCCCTGGATTGCCCTTCATAGGAGGCCTTTATACCGTCTACCTGTGAAATTACCCGAGGGACGACCGTTTGCTGGAATTCCTGTAGAATTGGGAGCAAAGGAGTCTCTTCATCAGCAAGGGCGGCTTCCACGGTTATCTCCCGCCGCCTGTTCAGATGATTTATGTGACTGACGCTTCGTTTTACTTTATACTCTGCCAGCTCGCTGAAAGGATACTCAGCGCCGTCAGACGTGCGAATGCGCATCTGTTCAAGCAATCCCAGAGAGGCACGGTCCTGATCGGTGTAACGCACCCAGACCCGAATCTCATCCCGCCCGCGCTGAATACGCTGTGATTCCTGTCCGTAAAACCCCTGGCGCACCTGTCCCACCACATCCTGCAGTTTTAGTCCCAGGGCATGGGCCCGGGGCTTCAGGGTAATAGCAACCTCCCGGCGTCCTTCCTGCTCAGAGTCGGTTATATCCGTAAGCTCGGTGAATTTCTGTAATTCCCCAACAAGCAGACTACTGCCCTGCCTGAGCTGTTCCAGGTCATTGCCCAGCAGGCTTACTGAAATAGGTTTCCCAAACATGCTGAAACGACCGTAGGAAATTTTCTGAGCTTCAGGGACTGGGCCCACAGCGCCGCGGATACGTTTGGCAATCACATAACTGTCCATTTCACGCACTTCTCCGTCCAGCAACTGCAATACTAGTTTCCCTGTATGACTCCCCGTTTCATTAAAGTCATTACTGCCAATCTCGCGCATGATTCCCAAAATAACATCACGTCCATCTGGGCGTTCCTCTTTTAATTCCTCATTTACCTGCCAGCAGATCTTTTCTATCCGTTCAAGCGCCCTGTTGGTATCTTCCTCTTGCCTGCCTGCAACCAACGACAGGTTCACCGGCAGGGTATCCATATCAATAAAGGGGAAAAAGCTGATACCGATAAATCCCCCCCGCAGCAGTCCCACCGTCATCATGACAAATGCAGCGGGAACCATGACTGTTATCCATTTGTGTCTGAGGGTGGTCCTTAAAAACGGCGCATATACCCGGTGGGTTAAAAAAGCAATAAATTTTTCAATCTTCTGCCGTATCGGCGGGTCAGTTTTATGAGGATGAAGGCCTTTTGAGTGTGCGAGGTGTGACGGTAGAATCAAAAAGGCTTCAACCAGGGAAAACAAAAGAGAGGCTATTACCACCAACGCCATGTTCCAGATGAACTTACCCAGAAACCCGTCCAGAAAGAAAAAGGGTAAAAAGGCAATCACGGTTGTAAAAACAGACGTAAATACCGGTGGAATCATTTCCATGGTACCATCAATTGCTGCCTCAAGCGCCGGCTTTCCCCGCTCGTAATGGGCATAGATATTCTCACCCACCACAATTGCATCATCAACCAGGATGCCTACCACTATGATCATGCCCATAAGCGATATGACGTTGATGGTGATGCCAGAGAGCAGCGCAACAATGAACATGCCGGCAAAGGAAAATGGTATGCCTACTGACACCCAGAATGACAAACGAAGGTTTAAAAAGAATCCCAAAAGCGTTACTACCAGCGCCAGGCCGATCAACCCGTTTCTGCTGAGCAGGGTGAGTCGCTGTTCCAGGGGGGTCGTCTGGTCACGCACAACAATTGCCTGCATATTCTTATGCGTGGTGTTAAAGTGCGTAAGATGTTGCTTAACTCGTTCGGCTATTGCGAGAATATCTTCATGTGCTGTTTTTTCAACCTTGAGCTTAACCGCATTGCGAGCATTGTAATAGACCTTATCCGGTATATCCTCCCATTTTTCCTTCACCGTAGCGATGTCCCGCAGGCGAATCACCGTTCCATCAGGGTTGCCTCGCACTACAAGGCCATACAGCTGATTGGCATAATATTTTCGTCCCCAGGTACGGATCAGGATCTCTTCATCCGGAGTTTCTAGCTTGCCACCGGAGATATTAATGTTTGCAGCAGCTACTGCTGCAGCGATTTCATCAAAGGTCAACAGGTAGCGTCGCAGATCAGCTTCTGTTACCTCAATGGAAAATTCAAGACGCGGAAGACCCGAAATGGTAACCTGTGATATTTCGGGCATTGCCAGCAGCTCATCCCGCATCTCATCAGCCACATATTTCAGGTTAAATAAGTCTGTCTCTCCCAGCAACACAATAGACATGACATCATCACGATACTTGCGCTCATAGATGACCGGCTTTTCACTTGCTTTGGGAAAGGAGCTGATGCGGTCAACTGCGTTCTTGACATCCTGCAACACCTTATCAATATCTTCTCCCTTCATCACTTCCACGGTTACCCGGGCAGCATTCTCCCTCGACACTGAGGTGATACGCTCAATTCCTTCAATACCCTCGATGTTCTCCTCTATTTTCAGGACCACTCCTTCTTCGACTTCTTCAGGTGATCCGCCAATGAGTTCCACTTCAATGACGATCATGTCCGGTGGTATCTCAGGGAAAAACGAGTATTTCATACCGCCCCAGCACAGCAGACCAAATCCTACAATGCTAAACATCAGCACATTAGTCCAGATAGGATAGCGAATAAAGAATGCGATTGCCTTTTTCATCAGCTCTTATCCTCTGTGCTGTTCTGTTTGGGTCGGGCGAGCATTCCCGGGGCAACTCCCTGCAGCATCTCTACTACCAGCAGGTCACCATCTGCAAGGCCACCGTTGACAATAACATAATCGGGCTGCTGACGTACAACCTGCATGTGGCGGTAGGAAAGTCTGTCATCTTTTATAAGATAGACAAATTCCTGTTCATAAAGCGCCTTACGAGGCACACTGAAAGCCTGGGGGATTTTCTTGCCGGGTATGGTTGCTTTCAGAAACACACCGTCATACAGATTGTCATCTCCCGATTGGTCAACTTCGATGTAGATCTGCACCGTTTGAGTGCGTGTGTCGATGGTCTTACCAATCCGACGGATTCTGCCCGTCCAGGTGCCCGTTATTTCAGATGAGGTCAAGGTGACCGGCCTGCTGTGGTCGATCCACTGAATGTCCTCGGCCGGAACCGGCATTTCTGCCTCGAGGTTTTCCAGGTTGATAATTTCTCCCAGACGGGTGCCAGAGCGAGCGTTTGATCCAACCCGCAGATCGGCGGTAATTATCGATCCCACAAAGGGGGCATAAAAAAAGTGTTTCTCATGAAGAATCTCCATATCTCGAATGGTAAAGTATATCTTGTACACATTAAATCGTGAGAGGTAGAGCTTGATTTTCTGGTTGGCTGCTTCCGGCAGCTCAGGAATTCTCTTATCAAAACGGCAGTTAGTAAAATACTCCTGCCAGACCGGAAATTCTTCCGGAAAGTCAACTTTTATTTCCGGCAGTACTGATGCAAGCGCAGTCAGCAGCTCACTTTTAGCCGTGTTGATACCCAGCTTAATCTGGCGGGTATCGATTTTAAGCAGCAAGTCACCCCCCTTAAATGACTGGCCCGGGCGAAACGGAAGGTCGCCGTGCTCAAGTGTTCCTTCAACTTCGCTGTATAAAATTACGGGCTGGGAGGATGCAAGGCGGCCATAGGCAATAACTTCTGCAGGCACCTCGCCCAGGGTTACGGTCCGTGTTTCGACAATTTTTATTATTGGCTTGGGTTGCTTTTTAGACGGAGGGGTTTTAAAGCCTGATAGTAACTGCATGGCAACAAAACCTGCTGTCAAAATAAAAACTGGAATCAGATAGAATATTTTACGTTTCACGTTATTTCCTCTCTTTCTTTTCTAAGGCAAATTGTTTAACGGCATTTAATGAAAACTGCGTTATATGAGCTGCCAGCTTTTCAATTCCCGTGTTGTCAAATTTTTGCTTCGGATTCAGTTGAAGAATAACGGGCCGAGCAAACCGATAATACAGGCACTGGCCTGTAATACTTAAACAACACCTGCGGACTACTTCATCTTCAGCACCTTCTCCCAACAGGATCTTTACAATCGTATGTAGTTGTTGAAAACGCGGTTTAATCATGTCTTCAATGACAATGTTGAGGGCATTGGTCGGCTCGATCATTTCCCGGCCCATAATCATCTCCTTCCAATTAGACTGGTCCTTGCTAAGAATAGTCAACAATAACGCTTCAATAAAAGCCTTTAACTTTTCTTCAGACGTTCTATTTTCTCCTAATTTAAATTTGGGATCCGTATTTTCAATAGAGTGACCGCAAGCATATTTGCATACCGCTTCATAAAGCTTCTCCTTGCTGCTGAAATAATAATTGACAGATGCAATATTTACTTGGGCCTGTTGACAGATATCGCGTATTGTGGTGTTACGAAAGCCCCGTTTGGCAAAGACTTCGCATGCAACCTGGAGAATGCGTCCCCTGGTTTTCGTGCTGCCATTCTCTATTTTGTCCATGGAATTAATCTCTCTTCAGTATTTAAACAATTGTTTTAAACAAAGCTTTAAAACATTTGTTTTATTTTGTCAAGGAAAAAGTATCACTATCCTTTATCCGGAAACATTGATACTTGTAGTTTTTGCCCTCGCCACCATTACTATCAGCACACTACGGTTTAAGAAAAAAATAGGGTGAAGCATGAATCTAGCGAGAATATTCAGCGTTACCATAAAAGAAATACTTCAGATGAGCCGAGACAAAAAGCTCTATCCTTTACTCTTTCTTGCACCAACCATTCAGATTGTCATTCTGGGCTATGCAGCTACTTTCGACATCCAAAACATTCCAACTGCTGTCTTAGATAGAGACCACACACAACTGAGCAGACAGTACCTCAGAAGCTTTTATCATAATGGATACTTCGACATTAAATACTGTGTGTCCGACCGCAACCAGATCTACTATCTTCTAGACAAAGGAAAAGTGAAAATAGGAATAGAGATCCCTACGGATTTCGAGAAGATGTTGAAAAAAGGAGGCCCCACACCAGTCCAATTCATTCTTGATGGAACGGAATCAAACTCCGCAACCATAGCGCTGAATTATGCCCGTATAATTTCCGAGAAGTTTTCTTCCAGGCTCATTATGGAAAAAATCGATCTTCCCGCCTTCAACGCCGGTGATTTCTTAAGCAGTTTTAGAGGAGACATAGGGAAAACCTTTCTGGTAGATAATAGGACACGACTATGGTACAACCCTGACCTTTCCAGCGCAGATTTCATGGTACCCGGCGTAATCTGCATGATACTGCTTATCGTAACCACCAATCTCACGGCCATTAGTATAGTCAAAGAAAAAGAGATTGGTACTATGGAACAACTGCGCGTTACACCTATTAAGCCAAGCGAGCTTATTATCGGTAAATTAATCCCCTTCTGCCTGATTGGATTTATTGACGTAATTCTCATTCTTCTTGTCGGTTATCTTGTCTTTCACATACCTGTTAAGGGAAGTCTTGTCCTGCTGCTTATCCTCTCATTTTTTTACCTCCTCTCAACCCTGGGTTTGGGCATATTTATCTCCACACTCGTGCAAAGTCAGGATCAGTCGATGATTATAACCTTCTCCATTGTACTCACCATGAACGTGCTCTCCGGTGTAATTTTCCCCATTGCCAATATGCCCCAGGTAATTCAATATTTTACCTACCTGATGCCCATTCGGTATTTTGCCATCATCGTGCGGGGTATACTTCTGCGTGGAATTGGCATTGAGTTTCTATGGCCCCAGGTGACTGCCCTCATCATCCTCGGCTTTCTCTCCCTGGCACTCAGCATTAATAGATTAAGAGGAAGTATGTAACAGGAACGGCGTGGCATTAGTATCAATGGATGCTGGTAATCATACGGCTAACTGTTTCTTTTCTTCCCTTCCCCTGATTTCAGCAGACTGTTCTTTTAAGTATAATATTACAATACTAAGTATATTTAAGATATTTTATATATACATTAAATTAAATAAGTTTTTTATAGTAATTTTAAATCTATTTTTTTATATATGAGTTTCTTTTTACATTTTTAAAAATATTTAAGATTTATTAAGTCATTTTATAACTA
>JAZFSJ010000269.1:0-3626 GCA_036446115.1 Thermodesulfobacteriota bacterium
AAATGAGAGAAGGAAGGGGCCACTCAAAGAGATATTGATTGAGGCCAATGAGGTTATTGCTGGTGTTGATTGCTCCACCTTTCAGGGTGTGTGGTGGTCCTCCTTGGGCATATCCGAGGAACCCTAAGGTTTGATATTTTTTTTGGTAACCAAAGAGAAATGGACTTCCGTTAGTGAGATCATAGTAAAGTAGTAGTAAAAATACCATTAATGAAACTCCAGCAAAAAAAGCAAGCAGGGTTCTGATGTTCACCCTTCTTTTTCTAAAGGAACAAATGAGCAGATTACCAATAAAAGGAATGCCAATGGCAACTGCAGTCAATGGCCTTATGGTTATAGCGTAACCAAGGGACAAACCGGAGAAAAGAGCAGTTAAGAAGGAATCGGAAGACAAGAAACGTTGATAAAAATATAGAAAAAGCACAACAAAAAACAAAGTCGAAGTATGATTCATGTGACTGGAAGACATAAAGAGGAAGAAAGGGGAGAGAAAAAGGAGGGTAGCGCCCAGGTAGGTCATCCGCTGATCACTGTATATGTTTTTTATGAACAGGTAGAAAATGAATAGAGAGAGGGTCCCCAAAAAAGGTCCAATGAGCCAGGGAACACCGAAGAAGAGTCCCAGCATAAGGAGGAGGGAATGTCCAGGAGGATATTGTGAATACCACTTTACATTGTTAATAACATGAGCATAATCGAAAAATTCTTTTTGGGAAGGAGGGTCTAGATAGAGTTTTCCCATCTTAAATATTTTTGCTTGGAATAGCTGGGCGATACTATCTAGTACGTGAGGTATGTGATCTAAAACTGAATAGGCAATGATGCTTGTTATTAAAAAGCAAAAGATGAGAAGTAAACCTATGAAATATCTTTCTTTCCACTTGTAGAAAAGGGATATTACTTTTTCTATGGGATTAACAATCTTTAAAGGAAGTTTCTCGAAGCAGTAGAGGCAACAAAATATTGTACCTGTTAAAATGAGTAGCATGGGAATAGAATCAAAGGGAGTATAGTCTGGGAAAGATTCAGGGGCGCGAGTGAAGCTACGTTGTGCCCACCTCAAGGGGAAAATGGTGTAAATGAAGAATAGAAAGAAGAGTAAACACTTCATAAAAAAAAGAGAGGGGGGAACGATACACCACCTGAGACAGCGTACATCTTTTCCACGAATCCTTGTATAGTAGTAGAGTGATGAGATGGACAGGAAGAAGAGTGTAATCACTAGTGCAGATGGTACACTCCATAGGTGTTCCGCAAGGATTTCCAGGGAAAAACCGAGTTTTGTCAGAGGAGCGGAGGATGTAATTTCTTTTTGAAAGTAAAAAAGGAAAAAGGCAATGATATAGCATAGCATCCCTGATGCTAAGAACATATTCGATTGCCCATGGTTATTTAGATCTCCTTCTTTGTTTGTATTAGTCTGATTACGATCAGCATTTAGTGATGCAATGTTCATAAGTTTTGATCTTTACTCTTTTTATAAATAAACTTTCCTCTCTGCCTGCGCTCGAAGCATCTGTGTTCTAGAAAGAACCAGCTGGGTAAAGGAGTATTTAATACTTTGAATTTGTTTTATTATCTGTTAGAATAAATAAAATCTTTAATAGTACGTTTAGTTTATAGTATATTTCTGGTTAATCAAGGGTTTTTATGGAAAGTGTAAAGAAAGAAAAAGTGGTTATCCTATGCGGGGGGAAGGGGACACGTATCCGAGAGGAAACAGAGTTTAGGCCTAAGCCTATGGTAGAAGTAGGGCATAAACCTATCCTCTGGCATATTATGAAGAGTTACTCTTACTATGGATTTAATGATTTTGTTTTATGCTTGGGTTATAAAGGGGATATGATTAAAGAATATTTTCTAAACTATGAAATTATGAATAGTGATTTTACTATAGATCTTGGCAGTAAGCGTAAAAACATCCAGATACATGATTCTCATGCTAAAGATCGATGGAGGGTGACATTAGCTGATACCGGACTTACGAGCATGACGGGAGCACGTCTGAAAAGGATTGAACCATATATAGAGACAGATAATTTCATGATGACCTATGGAGATGGTGTTGCTAATATCGATCTGAATAAACTCTTGGAGTTTCATTGGTCTCATAAAAAGATTGCAACTATAACCGGGGTGAGACCACCCTCAAGATTTGGTGAGCTTGTCATCCATAAAAACAAAGTGTCTGAATTTAGTGAAAAACCCCAGATCAGGGAAGGATATATCAATGGAGGTTTCTTTGTCTTTAACCGGCAAGTATTTACTTATCTCAGTGACAATGAGACCTGTATCTTTGAAAGAGAACCATTGGAAAGACTTTCTAACGATGGTGAGCTCATGGTATTCGCTCATAATGATTACTGGCATTGCGTGGATACTCTTAGGGATTTGGATGTTTTAGAAGAAGAGTGGAAAAAGAAAAATCCTCCGTGGAAGGTGTGGGAATAGCATGGCTGGATTCTGGAAATTAAGAAACGTTTTTGTAACCGGGTGCTCAGGATTTCTAGGATATTGGTTAACGGAATATCTTTTAGGTGAAGGTGCTAATGTTATAGGGTTGGTAAGAGATTATGTCCCCCAATCGAGCTTTTTCCGTTTCAGACTCAATGAACGAATTACCGTCATAAGGGGCGAGATTGAAGATTACTTTTTGCTAGAGAGGACACTGAATGAATATGAAATTGATACAGTATTTCATCTCGCTGCCCAAACGATTGTGGAGATTGCCAATCGAAATCCCCTTGCTACCTTTGAAACTAATATTAAAGGTACCTGGAATCTTCTTGAGGCATGCAGAAGGAACTACCCTCTGGTGAAGAGAATAGTGGTTGCTTCCAGTGATAAGGCATATGGAACGCAAGAAAAGCTTCCCTATACTGAAGATACACCTCTTCAAGGAGCGCATCCCTATGATGTATCGAAAACGTGTGCTGACCTTATTTCCTCTGCCTTTTTCACTACCTACCAGCTCCCCGTGTGTATTACTCGCTGTGGTAACTTTTATGGAGGGGGTGACCTCAATTTCAATCGGCTTGTCTGTGGAACTATTAGATCAGTTTTACATAGTAGACCTTTGATCATTAGAAGTGATGGTACGCCTAAAAGGGATTACATTTATATCAAAGATGCGGTTAATGGATATTGTACCTTAGCTGAGAATTTAGAAAATCTCAATCTATCTGGTGATGCTTTTAATTTTAGCGGTGGAAACCGGCTTAGTGTACTAGATCTGACAAATAAAATCTTGGAGTTAATGGATAAAAAAGGTTATCCTATAGAAATTCTTAATCAAGCTAAAGGGGAGATACAGGATCAATATCTATCTATTGAAAAGGCAAAGAAGGTTTTAAGCTGGACCCCTCACTATAGTTTTGAAGATGGCCTTAGAGAAACCATAGAGTGGTATCACAAATTCTTTGGTTTGAAGTAAACGACCACCCGTTTCGAGGCTGTGTCGCAATTCAACTTTTGGAAAGTCACGCATAATAAAATCAAATAGTTACAAAGTCAAAAACCTCTGAAAATGGAATTATGACACAGCCTCGAAACGGGTGGCTTTGTTTTACCCGGACGGGTGAAACAAAGGAGACACGTGAGTGACTATAGTTTCCTTTTGCGACCCG
>JAZFSJ010000270.1:0-3961 GCA_036446115.1 Thermodesulfobacteriota bacterium
TTCTGCTATGAACCTGAACTATTGAAAAGCCAAAATAGTTAACACTACTATATCAAGTCTACAGTAGTAACTAACTGAAAAAATAACTGTAGAAGTTGGCAAGACGGTAGTAGTTATCGTTTGCGGCTGTACGGTCCATGAGCAACTCTGCCTTTCATGAGTCAGGGGTATTTTTGGCGCACGCATTATGAACTCTTATTTCACCCTGCGAAGCATGGGTGCATATATCCAAAGGATTACAGATGATGCGAAACAAACTAATCCGCATATGATAACCGTTGCCGGTTCCCCGGCATATTCTGCAAGGGTACCAGCAAACAGACCACCGATCGGCATTAAGCCAAAATGGGTAAGGCTGTATATGCTCATGACCCGCCCGCGTAGATTATCGGAAACGAATGTCTGCACCAACACATTTGCAAGATTCATAATCAGCAGCTGTGCCACCCCCATACAGAACATTATCAGCAGGGAAAGTGGCAGCGAGCGAATCAGAGCAAAAACGATCAGCAAAATGGGCAGGAGAAACGTGCTTGACGTTAACAGCTTGCCCTTGAACGTAAACCGGCCAAGAGAGGCTATCAGCAATGCGCTCAGCACTGCGCCGGCCCCACGGGCAGAGTGTAAAAGACCGTTGGTTGTTGCATCTCCACCCAGAATGGTGACGGCCCAGGCAGGGATCAGCGTTATATAGGCGAAACCGAACATAGCGGTTACTGCTACCAGGCACATTAGCGTCCGGATTAGGGGGTCTCTAACTACATACCGTACGCCTTCTTTCAGGGAAGACAGGGCGGATGTTTTTTGATGCGGTGTGTGCGTGGGTTTGACCTTCATAAGGAGCAGCGCAGTAATAGCGGCAATGAATGACAGTCCGTTCAATGTAAAGCACCAGGCTGGCCCCAGCAGCATATAGACAACACCGGCTACAGCGGGGCCAACCACGGAAGACATATTGAACAGGGTTGAGTTCAGGGCTACAGCATTGGTTATATCTTCCCGGTCAACCAGCTCTATCACAAACGCCTGGCGTGCCGGTGCATCAAAGGCGTTGGCTAAGCCCAGCCCCAATACAAAAACCACAATATGCCACGGCTGCACGATACCCGTGAAGGTAACCGTTGCCAGCACAAGGGCCAACATCATCATGCTGCACTGAGTAATAATTAGAAGGGTGCGACGAGGGACGCGATCAGCGATCACCCCCCCGTACAGCATAAAGAACCATGAAGGAAGGCCAAAGGAAAAGCTGACATATCCTAGGTATGCTGGGGAATGGGTCAGCTCAAACACCAAGAAGCTCTGAGCGGTGATCTGCATCCATGTCCCGAATAATGAGATGAGCTGTCCCCCAAACCACAATCGATAATTGGGGTGCTTCAGTGCCGCAAATGTCTGTACCGTCTTCATGTTCTTCCGCTAAATAGTATCTCGTAGATTCCCGCTCACCTTTTGGATAAATTACGTACTATAACTCAGTAATGGAACAATTGAAAGGCCGAAAGTGTCAACACTACCAGAAGAAGTATGAAGAAAAATTCAGTTCTTTAATCATTGCAGATACCACCACGTGTCGTTGCCAATTCAAGTTATTATTATTGACACACAATCATTGTTTTTATATGCTGCATCTGCCCAAAAGAAACTTCCTATTATTCAATCATAACAACATATAATAATAAGTACTACTATGCAAAAATTCGAAAATTCATACTCACTTAAAAAAAGAGATATTGAAAATGCCAGTATGGTTTTAGCAAAGGCCTTCACTGATGATCCGTTGTGGAGTTTAATAATAACTGATGACGTTGACAGTACTAAGTTAGCTCTAGCTTTCCAAGTGCCCCTATTATTTGCGTTAAGATATGGCATTACATACGCAACATCTGAAAATCTCGAAGGCATAGCAGTCTGGCTGCCGCATAAATACGCGGATATGTCATTCTGGGGAATAATTCGGAGTGGAGCCATTTTCCCGGCATTTAAACTTGGCAAAGAAATTGGTAGTAAAATGAGAGTATTAAAGCCATTGGAGGAAGACCGTAAGCAGAATATAAAACCTCCTTATTATTATCTCTTTATAATAGGAGTCGCGCCTGAATATCAAAAAAAAGGTTATGCCAGTAATCTGCTGCTGACAATGATTAAAAAGACTGATAAAGATAGAAAACCTTTTTATCTTGAAACTGGGAAAGAATCAAATGTTCCACTCTATGAGCATTTTGGATTTCAGCTTATAAAGAAAATTATATTACCGGAAGTTAATGTTCCTATGTGGGAAATGGTACGTATACCGTAATAAGGTTTTTCTGGTAAATATACTTAACATATGAAATTGCCTATCCACACTGCCATATCTTGTTATGGCTTTTACCTTGACACATAAGAGGAACTTTCCTATACTTACCTCATCAAAAAGGAATTTCCTATCAATTCTTATAGCTTCATGGCTACAAGCCTCCCCAAGGTACTGAAGCAATTGTCGCTTGCTAACGTGTCCGATATACGCCCAGCTTCGACAAAACGGCAGGGCGAATATCCCTCAGTCTACAATCGAATAGAGCAGGAAAGGGCAAATCACTAATGGACCCGGAGAAACTCAACGCCATAGAAAAACGAATTAAATCACTCAACAATATCTCCCCGGAACGAAAATCCGAGATACTCACACTCCTATCGGAGCTGAAGTCCGAAATCGCCATCCTCGCAGAATCACACCATGAACATGCAGAAAGTGTCTCAGGCCTTATATCCGTCTCCGCGCATGAGGCAACTCGGACTGAACGGAACGAACGCAGTCTCGAACTGGTCCTTGAGGCGCTTCGATCCTCGGTGGAATCCTTTGAATCGTCACACCCCCACCTTACAAAAATCGTGAATGCACTCAGCATAATGCTTTCCAACCTCGGCATATAGTCCGGCCTATCCTGTCCGATTCGACGGGATCGTTTACATCATGGCTACAGCAAATGCGACAAAGTGAATAATGATGGGAATTGCCAGCCTTGCAATGTTCTACGGAATTATCGCACTGCCAATTGCACTCATTAAAAGGCGCTGACTTTTTAGTTAGTTGCTTCCCGTTTCCATCCGCACACTTACACTTTAAGTTACTGCTGTAACCCCCCCCAACCAGAAAGCCAAAATTATCAACACTACGATGTGTATGTGACAGTAAAATATGTCTGAAGATGACTTTGACTTATGGCAAGTAGTTCAAACTTTTTTGCTCATTTTAGGTACCGCAATATGTTGTTGCCCTAATCCTCCCTTAGAAAACAATTCACGACCTCATAATAGCTTCTTTTTTTCTTTCGTAGTCACCCAAGACTATCTTTCCCTTTACCCAGAGACTGCTCTGTGATATAAAAATCATTGTTCTCTAAAGTAAAAAGGACATGCAATGGTAGAAGGATTGAATAAAAGAACACTCCACAAGCTATACATTAAAGAAAAAAAGTCTCTCCGTGAGATTGGTAAAATATTTGGCTTTTCAAGAACGACTATACAGAATAAATGCAAGCTATATGGGATAAAGCGAAGATCAAGAAGAAGGAAGTACGTAAATTTAGAAAAGTCGGTTCTTCTGAAGCTATATGTCAGAGAAGGAGAATCAATGAATGAAATTGCTTCAAGGTATTCATGTTCACTTTCTACAGTACTAAAAAGGTGTAAGGAATATGGTATAAAAATAAGAGATGCCGAAATGGTTAAAGGATCCAATAAAGTATTGCGGAGTATTTACATGGATATAGAGCAAGTAGAAAGACTTAAGGAGCTTTCAGCACAAACCAGAGTTCCTCAATCAGTATATATAAGAGAAGGAGTAGATTTCGTGCTGAAAAAACACTCAGAAAAAACAAGAAAGAAGAAAAGCAAACAAGGAGTCAAACACAATAAAAATAAATCCTTGAGATTGCTAAAAAAATAACCTTGGGTAACCACAATGGGAAAGTAGCGT